>JAGXHH010000054.1 GCA_024636355.1 Desulfobacteraceae bacterium
AGATGAAATGCTCCGCCAGCTTAATGATGTCCTCACGCCTTTCCCGCAGCGGCGGGATATGGATCGGGATCACCGAGATCCTGTAGAACAGGTCGAGCCGGAAATCACCGGCTTCGGCATGTTTGTGCAGATCCTGATTGGTGGCCCAGATGATGCGCAGATCGACCTTGTAGCTCCGGTCGTCGCCTACCGGCCGGATTTCGTTTTCCTGGATCGCCCGCAGCAGTTTGACTTGCAGCCGTTTTTCAATGTCGCCGATTTCGTCAAGAAACAGGGTGCCGCCCTCGGCTTCCCGGAAAAGGCCGGGGCGGTCCGAAATGGCGCCCGTAAACGCGCCCTTGACGTGGCCGAACAGTTCGGATTCCAGCAGATCGCCCGGCAGCGTCCCGCAATTGATCGCCACAAACGGTTTTGTGTGCCGCGCACTCTGGGCATGGATGGCCCTGGCGGCAACCTCTTTTCCCACCCCGGTCTCCCCGGTGATCAGGACCGGGGAATCGACTTCCGCGCAGCGCAGGATGGTGTAAAACACGCTCTCCATTGCCTTGCCGGTGCCGATCATCCGGGTCTGCAATGATTCCTGCCGGATTTTACGGCGGGCATGAAACAGCTCCCGTTCTTTTTCCTCCAGGCTTTTCTGGACGCTGATGTCCGACAGCAGCGCATTGCAGGACACCGGGCGGCCGGAAGCATCCCGATTGACCGTCATGTGAAACAGCACCGGAATCTTTTCCTTGTTTTCCCGGCCGTAGACGTAAAATTCATACTGGACAACCGATTCCTGGTACATCTTTTGGACGGCCTCTTTGAGATACTCGACCTCCTCCGGTTGCACCAGGGTCAGCATGTTGCGCCCCACCAGTTTTTCCCGGCTCGCACCGGTCAATTCCAGGAAGGTTTCATTGACGTCGACCAGGACGAATTCGAGATCGACCAGCCAGTAACTGACCTTCAGGTAATCGAGCATCCGCTTCATGCCGTCGTAATCCGGCATGTGCATGATGTTGTGGTCTTTTATCATAAATGCCCTCGATTGTTACATGTTGCAACACTGTTTCAACAGTATCAGTTCCGGTGAAACAGTGTCAAAGAAATTGTCGATTTGCATGCCCTGCTATTTCGGTGCGTTAAAAAAATAAGGACTTTTGGTATAAAAAATGCTTCTATAAACGAACGATAAAATTGTTTTGAACGCCATTCATAAAGAGGAAAAACGATGGGAAGCGATATCTATTTTACCAAAGACCATGACATGGTGCGCCGGGCGGTGCGGGATTTCGTCAACAAGGAGGTCAACCCCCATGTGGACGAATGGGAAGAAAACGGGATTGCCCCCCTGCACGCGCTGTTTAAAAAAATGGGCGACCTGGGGTTCCTCGGCATCCGCTATGATGAAAAATACGGCGGCGAGGGGCTTGACTACTGGTATGAAACCGTTGTCATGGAAGAGCTCGCCCGGATCAAATGCGGCGGCATCCCGATGGCCATTGCCGTCCAGATGGCCATGGCCACGCCGGCCATCGATGAATTCGGCAGCGAGTACCTAAAGGAAACGTACCTGAAACCGGCCCTCAGGGGCGACATGGTGGCGGCCATCGCGGTCACCGAACCGGATGCCGGCTCCGATGTGGCGGCGCTTAAAACCACGGCGAAAAAAGACGGCGAGCACTACATTTTAAACGGATCGAAAACCTACATCACCAACGGCACCCAGTCGGACTTCCTTACCCTTCTGGCCCGGACCAGCGACGATCCCGGCCACCACTCGTTTGGCCTGTTTGTCGTGCCGACAAACCTGCCCGGTTTTCAGGTCAGCAAAAAACTCGACAAGATGGGCATGCGCAGCAGCGATACCGCGGAGCTCTATTTCGACGGCATGAAAATCCCGGCGGAAAACCTCATCGGCGTCGAGGGCCAGGGGTTCATCCACCAGATGCAGCAGTTTCAGCACGAGCGGTTTTCCGTGCTCCCCCTGACGTACATCAGCGCTAAAGAGGTCATCGATGAAACGGTCGAGTACATCAAGGGGCGGATCGTGTTCGGAAAACCCCTGATCAGCAAGCAGGTGCTGCGTCACCGCATCGTCAAATGGCTGAGCGAGATCGAATGCCTGAAGCAGCTCACCTACCATATCGTCCGTATGAAAATGGCCGGGCAGAACGTGACCCGGGAAATCTCCATGGGCAAACTGATCGGCGGGGACCTGCTGAGCCGGGTCACCGACGGCTGCCTGCAGATGTTCGGCGGCATGGGATTTATGAATGAAATGCATGTTTCCCGCGCTTACCGGGACGCCCGGCTGCTGTCGATCGGCGGGGGGGCCAGCGAGGTGATGAGCGAGGTCATCGGTAAACTGGAAGGGCTGTAGCCAATCGTTAACCCATAAGCGTTCAAGTTGATATTTAAAGGAATCAAACATGCCCGTATTCGAATCTCGTATCAACCTTCAATCCAAGGAGTTCCAGGCCAACAGGGAACGAATGGAGGCCGGGGTGCAGGAAGTCCGCGACATTGAACAGCGCGTCCTGGAAACGGCAGAGGCCAAAATCCCCCGCTACCGGAAACGCGGCTACATCAGCCCCCGGGAGCGCCTCAACCTCCTGCTCGATCCCGGGGAGCCGTTTCTGGAGCTCTATACCCTGGCCGGCTACATGCAGGGCAACGACACCGACGGATCGGCTGCCGGCGGCACCTGCATTGCCGGCATCGGCTACGTCGCGGGAACGCGCTGCGTCATCTACGTGGATGACTACCTGACAAAAGGCGGCAGTGTTTCCCGCTACGGGGGGCAAAAGCGGATGAACATGCAGACGATTGCGCTGAAGAAAAAAATGCCCATGATCGTGCTGGCCCAGAGCGCCGGGGGAGACCTCCGGGAGATCGGGGATAACTTCGGCACCTCCGGCGTGATATTTGCCAACCAGGCGCGCCTGTCGGCTGCCGGCATTCCCCAGGTCACCGTCGTCCACGGCAGTGCGACGGCGGGCGGGGCCTACCAGCCGGGCCTGTCGGACTACATTGTCATGATCCGCCGGCAGTCGACGGTTTATCTTGCCGGCCCGCCGCTGCTCAAGGCGGCCACCGGGGAGATCGCCACAGACGAGGAGATCGGCGGGGCGGAACTGCACTGCGAGATTTCCGGCGTTTCCGATTACCTGGCGGAAAACGATGCGGACGGGATCCGCATTGTCCGGGAGATTGTCGCCAGGCTGCAGTGGAACAAAAACATGCCCGAGATTGCCCCGAAGGAATTCAAGGAACCGGTATATCCCCGGGAAGACCTGATCGGCATCGTTCCGGTCGATCCCAAGGCCCCCTATGACTGCCGGGAGATCATCTCCCGCATTGCCGACGGCTCTGAAATCCTTGATTTCAAGCCGGAATACGACGCCGGCACGGTTTGCGCCTTTATCGAAATTCACGGCCATGCCTGCGGCGTACTCGGCAACAATGCGCCGATCACCGCCAATGGTGCGGCCAAGGCCGCGCAGTTCATGCAGTTGTGCGATCAGTCGGAAACCCCGCTGGTTTTCCTTCACAACACCACCGGCTTCCTGGTGGGGACCGAACCGGAACGCAAAGGGATTATCAAACACGGCTCCAAGATGATCCAGGCCGTCACCAACAGCACGGTGCCCAAGATATCGGTCGTCGTGGGCGGCTCCTATGGAGCGGGAAACTATGCCATGTGCGGCCGGGGCATGGAGCCGGATTTCATGTTTGCCTGGCCGCGCAGCGTGGTTTCGGTCATGGGACCGGCCCAGGCCGGCAGCGTGCTGCGCCAGGTGGCGCACGCCCGCATGAAAAAAGCCGGAATGGTCGACGACAATTTCCTCGACCAGCTCGAGGCCGACACGCGGACCGCCATGGAGGAGCGTTCCCATGCCCTGGCCAATACGGCCCGGCTCTGGGACGACGGCTTGATCGACCCGCGCGACACCCGGAGCATCCTGGCCTTCTGCCTGGATATCTGCCGCGAGGCGAGAATGCGGCAGGTGAAAAAGAACACGTTCGGCATTGCGCGGATTTAATGGGGTGGGTTTGTAAAAAGCTGTCCCCCGGTTCCCGGTGATTTTGAAGAATGGATCTTATGTCTTGGCACCGCTATCGCTATCGAAATCGCTATCGGGATCGAAAACTTCTCGAAATCGATACCGATAGCGATAGCGATTTCGAATTAACAATTGGAGAAACACCATGATCAATAAAATTCTGATCGCCAATCGCGGCGAGATCGCGATGCGCATCATCCGGACCGCCCGCAACCAGGGATACCGGACCGTGGCGGTATACAGCGAAGCAGATGCGGATGCCCTGCACGTTTTGTCAGCCGATGAGGCGATCTGCATCGGGGGCGCCCAGGCCGCCGAATCGTACCTCGCAATCGAAAAAATCCTCGACGCCGCCCGTCTTTCCGGGGCGGACGCCGTTCACCCCGGATACGGATTTCTGGCGGAAAATGCCGATTTCGCCCGCGCCTGCGGGGCCGCCGGCCTCGTATTCATCGGGCCGGGCCCGGATGCCATGGAACTGATGGGGAGCAAGCGGTTGTCCAAGGTCGCCATGCTGGAAGCCGGGGTACCCTGTGTACCGGGCTACCAGGGCGGGTCGCAAGCCGAAGACGTGCTTGCCGCCGAGGCGGAAAAAATCGGCCTGCCGCTGATGGTCAAAGCCTCTGCGGGCGGCGGCGGCCGCGGCATGCGGCTGGTGACCGATTCCGAAAAACTATCCGAGAGCATCAAAAATGCCCGGGCCGAGGCAAAGAGCGCCTTCGGCAGCGATGAGTTGATCCTGGAAAAAGCGATACTGGAGCCGCGCCACATCGAAATCCAGGTCTTTGCCGATACGCACGGCAACGTGGTCTACCTGGGCGAGCGGGACTGCTCCATCCAGCGCCGGCACCAGAAGGTGGTCGAGGAAGCCCCGTCGCCGTTTGTCGATGCGGCGCTGCGCCGGAAAATGGGCGAGGCGGCGGTCAACGCGGCCCGGGCCTGCGGGTATGTGGGTGCCGGCACCGTGGAATTCCTGGTGGACTCTGACAGAAACTTCTATTTTCTGGAAATGAACACCCGCCTGCAGGTGGAGCATCCGGTAACCGAAATGATCACCGGGCTCGATCTGGTCGCCTGGCAGATTGATATCGCATGCGGTGAAAAACTGCCGCTTTCCCAGGAGGCAGTCGAATACAACGGCCATGCCGTCGAGGTCCGCCTTTACGCCGAAGACGCCCGCCGGGCGTTTCTGCCGCAGACCGGAAAGATCCTCGCGTGGGAGGTGCCGGAAAGAGACGGTATACGGGTGGATTGCGGCATCGAAACAGGCCAGGTCGTCAGCCCGCATTACGATCCGATCGTGGCCAAGGTGATCGCCTGGGGGAAAAACCGGGACGAAGCCCGCCGGCGGTTGGCCTCCGCCCTCCAGGACACGGTGCTGCTCGGGCTTGACAACAACAAGCTCTTCCTGGAACGGATCGTGCGCCACCCGGTCTTTGCCGCCGGGGAGGCGACCACCGCCTTTATCGACCGGCATTTCAGCGAAGACGTCAGCATGTCCGAAGACGCCCTGTCGGCCAAGACCCTCGCCCTGGCCGCCATGCTCACCTACCAGAGCGAATCGCCCGTGACCCGCAACAACGGCTGGCACAATCCCGCCCCCTACCGCTACAACTTCAAACTCGGCTGCAACGAGAAGGCGGTCGATGTCGCCCTGGTAAAGCAGGGGGGGCGATTTACCGCCACTCTTATGGACCGGGAAATATCGCTTGAATACGTGTCGGTGTCCGGCAACACGCTGACCTATTTTGATGAAGGCGTGCGGCGACGGGCCCGGTTTGCCGTTTCCGACGGGAGGCTTTACCTTGATGACGGCACCGGCCACTTCATTATCGAAAATCAAACGTTTGCAATTGCCGCGGCTGCGGAAGCCGCCGGATCGGGCGATGTCAAATCGACCATAAACGGGCTTGTCGTCGAAGTCCTGGTAAGCGAGGGCGATGTTGTCAAGATCGATCAGCCCCTGGTGATCATCGAAGCCATGAAAATGCAGCACCAATTCTCGGCAGCGATTGCCGGAACGGTGGAATCGGTACTGGTGGCGGCCGAAGACCAGGTGAAGCCGAAACAGCTGCTGGTCAGACTGGGGACGTCGTAGAAACGGAAGGCAAACCGAAGTGGGGATCATCCCCAACCTGGGGCGATTCGTGAATCGCCCCTACGAATTCCGACCTCACGATGTAATCGCCCCGACAAATCCCGGCCTCACGATGTCGGGGCGATTCACGAATCGCCCCGACGAATCCCGACCTCACGGTGTAGGGGCGATTCACGAATCGCCCTTCCGGGATGGAGGCAGAATGTCTGAAACCAATTCTATGACGAACGGACGAAAACCAGGAGCACCTCTATGACGCAACCATCAAATGATGACAAACTGATCGTGGCCAACTGCAGCGGTTTTTTCGGGGACCGGTTTGCCGCGGCAAAAGAGATGGTCGAAGGCGGACCGATCGATGTACTGACCGGCGATTACCTCGCGGAACTGACCATGGCGATTCTTTTGAAAGATACCCTGAAGGACGCAAGCCGGGGGTATGCCCGGACCTTCCTGAAGCAGATGGAAGAGATCATGGGCCAATGCCTGGACAAGAAGATCCGGGTAGTTTCCAACGCCGGCGGGCTGAACCCGAAAGCGCTGGCCGCAAGATTGCAGGAAACGGCCGATCAGCTCGGGCTGCACCCGAAAATCGCCTGCATTACCGGAGACGACCTCATGCCGCGCCTGGGAGAGCTCCAGGAACAAGGCGAAGCCTTCGTCCACATGGACAAGGGCGTCGGCCTGAAGGATGCCGGGGCGATCCCGATTACCGCCAATGCCTACCTGGGGGGATGGGGGATCGCCGCCGCCCTGGAAAAGGGAGCGGATATCGTGGTCTGCGGCCGGGTCGCCGACGCCGCGCTGGTGGCCGGGCCGGCGGCCTGGTATTTCAAATGGACGCGCCGCGACTGGGACAGGCTTGCCGGCGCCTACGCGGCGGGCCACATCATCGAGTGCGGCGCCCAGGCCACCGGCGGCAACTACTCCTTCATGGACGAGGTCCCTTCCTACAAGAATGTCGGCTTTCCGATCGCCGAGATTTCTAAAGACGGCAGCTTCGTGATTACCAAGCATCCCGGGACCGGCGGCCTGGTTTCGGTCGGCACCGTGACCGCCCAGCTCCTGTATGAAATCAGCGCCCCGACCTACCTGACCCCGGACGTGGCGGTCCGTTTCGACACCCCCGAACTCGAGCAGGACGGTCCGGACCGGGTCCGCGCCACCGGCGTCAAGGGGGAGCCGGCCCCGGATTCGACAAAGGTCTGCATCAACACCCTGGGCGGACACAAGAACTCGATGACGATTGTCCTGACAGGGCTCGATATTGAACAGAAGGCGAAAATCGTCGAAGAAACGCTCTTTGACAGCCTGGGCGGCCGGGAGCGGTTCCAGGTGGCCGATGTCCAGCTGATCCGGTCGGAAAAGACCGATCCCTCCTCCAACGATGAAGCCTTCGCCCTGCTGCGGATGACGGTGATGGACCCGGACGCCAAAAAAGTGGCCCAATTTTCCGCCAAACTGATCGAACTGGCGCTCGCCAGCATCCCCGGCTTTACGGCCACCGCCCCGCCTTCGAGAGGCACCCAGGCGGTGGTCCACTGGCCGAGCCTGATCTCGGTGAAGCACGTCCGGCAGCACGTGGACATTGCCGGCGAAGAGATCGTAATCGAACCGACTGCCGCGGGCGAAGCAATTGTCCGTGTGCAAACGCGGACTTTCGATATCCCTGCCGCACCGCAGGGCAAAACAGTCCGGGCGCCCCTGGGGCGCGCCTTTGCTACCCGCTCCGGGGACAAGGGCGGCAATGCCAACCTCGGCGTGTGGGCAAAAACTCCCGAGGCCTACGCGTTCCTGAATGCCTTTCTGACAACGGACAAGCTGAAAGAGCTGCTTCCGGACTGCGCGCCTTACCCGATCGATCGCTACGAACTGCCGAACCTGCTGGCGGTGAACTTTTACATCCGGGGGCTTCTGGGCGAAGGGGTCGCCGCATCGATCCGAAGCGACCCCCAGGCCAAGACGTTAGGAGAATACCTGCGGGCCAAAGTCATCGAGATGCCCGAATCGATTGTGACCAAAACAAAGGAGTAGCAGCATGAGCGAGGACCTTTTATACGACGTCAGGGAGCGGGTTGCCTACCTTACCATCAACCGGGAGGCCCGGCGCAATTCGATCAGCCCGGGGGTGGTGGCGCTTTTCGGCAGGCACCTGGATGCCGCCAAAGCCGATGACAGGGTCCGGGCCGTCTGCATTACCGGGGCCGGGGAAAAAGCCTTCTGTTCCGGTGCGGACCTGGGGGGCGGCGGGGACGCCGCGGTTGAAAACCCGCATCAGGCGTATGCGAACTTGTTGAAACGGATTGCCGCTTTTCCCAAGCCGACGGTTGCCCGGGTGAACGGCTACTGCCTGGCCGGGGGCACCGGGTTTATGCTCGCCTGCGATATCGTGGTGGCGGCCGATACGGCCAAATTCGGCACCCCGGAGGTCAACGTCGGCCTGTGGCCGATGATGATCGGCGCCCTGATCTTCCGGAACGTCCTGACCAAAAAAGCGATGGAAATGATTCTGCTCGGCGAAAAAATCAGCGCCCGCCAGGCGCAGGATATGGGAATGGTCACTCGGGTGGTCGAGCCGGAGCAACTCGACGCCGAGGTCGATCAGATCCTGAATAACCTGGGCAGAAAAAGTCCGATCGGAATGAAGATGGGAAAAGAAGCCTTTTACAAGATGCGGGACATGCCGTTTGAAGCGGCCCTCGATTACCTGGTCGGCCGGATACAGGCCATCACCGCCACCGAAGATGCCCGGGAAGGGATTACGGCTTTTCTCGAGAAGCGGGAGCCGGAATTCAAAGGCCGATAGTGGGAATGGAAAGGCCCGGGGCAAGGGCGGACACGCAGGTCCTTTGTTTGTTCCACATGAACCTGTACGTTTCAAACCACTGCCTGCCAGGCATCCACAAAAAGCATGGCCGCCATACCGATCATGATCATCCCTGAAACCGGATCCGAATACCGACGGTACCGTGCCGCCACCCCCGACATGCCGGTGCCGAGGAGCAGCAACCCCGGAACGGTCCCGGCGGCAAACGCCGCCAGCAGCGCCCCGCCGGCAACAGGGCCGCCCGCACCGAGTGCCCGGGCAAACGCCGCATAGGAAAGACCGCACGGGAGAAAGCCGAGCATCAATCCGATCAGCAACATGCTGCCGTTCGTTTTCCGGTGTACCGCACCGTTGCAAGCTCCCCTGAAACCCGGAATCCGGGAGGGCGTTGCCGCATTCATCCATCCGGGCTCCGGCAGAAACTGCAAGCGGGCAAGGCCGAACACCAGCAGAAACAGGGCGGCTGCAAACGAAAATCCCACCTGCACCCGTGCCGTCCAAGCAAGGGGATCCGCACCGCTTTTTGCCGCAATAAAGGTAACGCCGGCGCCCAGACCGCCAACGATCATGCCGACAACCACATAGGTGATACTTCGCCCGAGATGGTAGTACAGATGCACGGCAAATCGCCCGGCAGCCGCGGGAAATGCAAAGATAAGGGGGCCGCACATGCCCAGGCAGTGGCCTGTGCCGAAAAGGCCCAGCAGGAACATGGAGGTCAAATCGATCGAATTCATATACGCCACTTTTAGACGGTGCGGTTTTGTAGGTCGGGATTCACATCCCGACGCCCGCTCCCACGAAGCCAAACAAGCTTTTCGAGAAACGAAACCCAAAACCAAAAATCCCGCACTCGGGGGCTCATAACAAGCGGTTATGCAGGCCGTGATTCACATCCCGACGCGCGTTCATAAAAATAACTACTTGTTTCAATATGGCAAATTCGATAAGTCGGGATTATTTTGTAATCCAGATTCACCATTTTTTATGGGATAGACTATAGAAACGGACTGGAAGCAGGAGCTTCCAGGGTCGGGTTCTCAAGCCGGAGCTTGGGAACCCGCACAAGAGAAGAAGGGCTTTTTTAATTTAAAACTTCATGGATCTTCAGGTTTTCTTCATGTTATTCATGTAAAAAAAACTGTTCGATTAAATTACGAGCACGAAAAAGCACCTGATTATAATTTTTTCTAACCACTTTCGAATGGATATTCCAATGAAAAAAACCTGCTCCGGATTTGCGTTCCTTTTGGTTCTGATGTCAGTTGTTTTCCTGGTTTTCGAAGAACCGTGTGCTGATGCCGAAACGTGCGCTGACACTGCGGCGCACGCAGGAGAACAAGCCTCCGATAAAGGGCCTCGCCCCGGCAGCATGCCGCTCGATGCGGAAGGAAATCTGCAGGTCAGCGAAGAAGACCGCTGCGCGGTCTGTGCCATGCGCCCGATCAACTACCCGAAATTCTCCAGCGCCATTCGCCTGACTGACGGCACCACGTTTTATTTCTGCGGCACAGGATGCATGATCAAATCCTGGATGCATCCCGAACACTACCTTGGTGTGTCCGAAAGCAGACTCGACCGGCCGGTTGTTCATGACTATTTCTCCGGCAAACTGATGGATGCCCGCGATGTGAAATGGGTGGCCGGATCGGATGTCATCGGGCCGATGGGCCCCGCCCTGGTGCCGGTCAGCGGAGAAAAGGAAATGGAAGCCTTTCAGCGCCGCCACGGCGGGAAGGTCGTATTTACGCTCGATGAAATGGATGATGCCAAATGGCGGGAAATCACCGGCAAGGATGCCGTGCCCAAAGCCGCAGGCAGCATGTAGGAGCCACCTGAATCATGGATACCCATCTTTCCCCCATCGACCGGATGGATCTGTCGGCCGCACTCGCAGCTGCGGTGCTGATTTTCGTTCTCCTCGTAATTTCTGGCGTGGGGCTCCATGCCGTTCTGGAGCTGGAAAGCCGGAAGCAACATGATACCGCCGTATTCCGCTCCCTCGGGATGTCCGCCCCTGCCCTGTTTCCTTCGGGAAGGCCGGAACGGGCACCTGAGTTGATCGATCCCCGCATTGATCTTCGACAGACCCCGACTCTCTCCATTCCTGACCCCGATCCGGCAAAGATGGTGTTTACGCCCCGATGAACCGGTCCCCTCAAAAAAGATCCTTCCGGCCGAACATTCGCCCGCTGCCCGCATGGGCCATGCGGGACCTGTTGCGTCGGCCGATGGAAACCTTTTTTCTGATCCTGGTGCTCAGTCTTATCATAACCGTTTCGGCTACGGCACTGCTGTTAACCGAAGCCTTGTCAACGACCGCACAGCGAATCCTGGCGGATGCGCCGTCACTGGTAGTCCGAAAAGTCGGACCGGGCGGCTGGCAGCCGATCTTAGCAGGACCAGCCGTCTCCTCGGCATTGGCAGTTCCCGGGGTCACAGAAGCCCGGCCGCGGCTCTGGGGGGTGGTCAACGGACCGGATGGGCCGGCCACGGTTGTGGGAGCCGATTCGCAAATGCATAGACTCGCGTCCGCATCCGCCATCCGTCGGCTGCCGGAAAAAGGCGAAGCGGTCGCCGGTTCCGGAATCCAGGCCGAAAGTGATGGGAAGCTGAACCTGATCGGAACGGTTCCCATGGCGTTTACCGTTATCGACACCTTTTCGTCGCAGGCCGATATCACCGCCCATGACATTGTCCTGCTGCATCCGGACGATGCCCGCCACATCCTCGGCCTGCCGCAGGGATACGCAAGCGACCTGGCCGTTTACGTCTACCACGCGGAAGAAGAAGCAGCCATTCTGCCCGATCTTTCCACCGCGTTTGATGCGCCGGTGCGCATCACCACCCGCAGCCAGACCTCCGGATATTATTCCGCGGCTTTTTCCCGGCGCGGCGGAATCGCGTTTCTGTCAATCGGTTCCACCCTGTTTTCGATGCTCCTGATCGTCTGGTTCGTCACCCGGGAACGCACCGGCAGACGCCATGAAATCGGGCTGTTGAAATCTTTAGGCTGGACTACCGGCAACATCGTAAGCCTTCAGTTATACCGGGCTTTGTTAATAGGCCTGCCGGCAGCCGCCCTCGGTGTGTTGATCTCCTATGGGCTGGTGTTTGCGCCCGGCGTGAAATGGCCCGGCTACCTGCTGTTCGGCTGGGAAACGTCTGGTCCCGCACTGTACCTGGATCCGGGCGGGGCCATAATTATACTGCTCGAACTCACCGCACTGGTCCTGCTGCCGTTTATTGCCGCCGTACTTTTTCCGGCATTGCGGCACGCTGCGGCGGCTCCTTTCGATCTCATTGAATCCGGACATCCGTAATGCGGGAACTTTCGTGCCATCAGCTCTGTTTTTCAAGGCCGGCGCCGGGCGGCAGAACGGTCGGTATCCTCGACCGGATCGACACCCAGTTTACCGCCGGCAGCATGTCCGTAATCAGCGGCGCCACGGGGGCGGGCAAAAGCACGCTCGTATACCTGCTTTGCGGCTTGCTGCGCCCTACCGGCGGGGAGATTCGGGCCGACAACGCCCCCGTATCCCGATGGGTGTCGGCCCATAAGGATCTCTGGCGAAAAGACGTCGGGATTGTCTTTCAGCATTCCCACCTGATAAACGACCTGACCGCCTTCGAGAATGTCATCCTGCCGCTGATCGTTCGGCATAAAGACATGAAGGAAATTCGATCGGCAGGGTTAACATCCCTGGAGCGCCTGGATGTCGGGCACCTTGCCGGCAAACCCGCAGGAAAGCTGTCCGGCGGCGAGCGCCAGAAGGTGGCCACTGCCCGGGCGCTTTGCACCAGTCCAGGCCTGCTGCTGGCAGATGAGCCGACCGCCCATCAGGATGACCCATCGGCCGCGCACATCCTGGAGCTGTTTGCGGCGCATGCCCGCAACGGCAACATCGTCATTGTCGTGGCCCATGACCGGCGGGTGCTCTCCGGGAAAATGGCCGACCGCCGTTTCCGGCTATCGGGCGGAAACATGGATCAGATCAAATGATATGGCACCCCTTTTCACTTGCCATCGTCATGGTCGACGCCCTGGCGCTGCTGTTTGTTGTCAAGGCGGCGGCAACGTCAGTGCGGGTTGCCGCCGACTGGTCGCCGGGGTCGAGCACGAAACAGCAGATCACCCTTGAAACTGCCGCCGAAACCGGTGCCATGTCCGCGCGGGCGGCATTCGGCCTACTCATCGGATCGACACTGGTGCTGGTCGTGGCCGTCACCAACGTGTTTCCCGGGATCGTTCCCGGGGCCATGTGCGGCACCGTCGTGCTCCAGGCGACCGGTGGAAACGGAACGCAAGCCTTCATGTTCAAACTCCTCTGCCTGGGGATCTTCTACCTCTGGTACATCCTTGACCGACTCGACCGGACCTCCCCGGATGCGCCCCTGGCGCGCATGAATGCAAAAATGCTGCTCCTGGCCGCACCCTTTGCAATCCTTGCAGTCTTTGCCACCTTCAACACCTTAAACACCTTAAACAGCCTCGACGCCCACACCCCCGTCGACTGCTGCGCCGTTGTCTACGATCAGTTCACCGGTACGCGGGGCGTTGCTCACGCAAGAGGCCCAAGTGATCATCAACTGGTCTGGTCGTTCGGCATTCTGACCTTTCTTCTAATCTGCCTGGGATCGGTCGGCGTTTTTTGGCGAAAAAAGAGGTCTGGTTTAATATCGGGAACTGCCGCGATTTTCTCCCTCGCCTGGGGAACGATTTCCGCGCTTTTCCTGGTACGCGTCCTTTCCGCCTACACCTATGAGGTCCTGCACCACCACTGCCCCTGGTGCCTGTTTCTGCCGGAGCACCATTATGTCGGGTTTGCCCTGTTTGGACTCCTCGGCTTGGCGGTCATCCAGGCACCGACGGCGTACGTGTGCCACTGGGCTGGGCTCGCTCATCCCGGGCTCGCTGAAAAAAGCGACCGCCTTGCCCGACGCTCGCTTGCCGCGATGATTTTCTTCATTCTCGTGTTTACGGTCGCTGCTGCCGGACCGGCCATTTCCTGGCGGATGCGCTACGGTGTCTGGATGAGTTGAGTTTGTAAACCAGTCCATTTTGGCACCTGAAGTATTGGATTTCCCGGATTTGGTTATCCGGAAAACTCCAGTTAATAATTTCTCTCGCAGAGCCGTTGAAGACGCGGAGAGTTCCTCTGCGCTCCCAGCGACCTCTGCGAGAGGATATGCGATCTCCCTGGCGCCAAAAAGGTAGGATTGCCCATCACTGGAGCGAACCGGATAACCAGATTCTTCAATTTGCAATACAATTCTCAATTGATTCGGAAGATTAAATCAAAGGCAAATTGTGAATAGTGAATTGCCAATTGCGAATTGATAATTATTGGAGCGAAGCGGATAACCAGATTCCAGGATTATCCCGGACCGCAGTCCGAGTCCTCACCGGCGTGCTCTTCCATGAGAATATTGAGTTCAGCGCCCAGCAGGATGAGATAAGCGGTCAGGTAAAACCAGAGCATCAGGATAATGACCGCCCCCATGGAGCCGTAAGTCTGGTTGTAGCTGCCAAAGTTTGCGACATAAAAAGAAAAGAGAATCGAACCGAGAATCCAGATGATCGTGGCGAAAATCGCCCCCAGGCTCAGGCATTTCCATTCGGGTTTCTTCCGGTTGGGCGCGTAGCGGTAGATCATTGAAAGGCCCAGCATGATGAAAAGGGCCAGCAGAACCCAGCGGGCCGTCGAGATCAGGATCCGGTGGGCGGACAGAAAATCGACATAGGCAAACAAGGGGGGCAGCAGAACAATGAGCACCAGGGATATCAGGATAAAAATGATGGTGCCGAATGTCAGGACAAGGGCCGTAAGGTTGAACCTCAGAATGTTTCGTTCTTCTTTCGTATTATAGGCGACGTTTAAGGCGATGATCAGGGCCTTCATTCCGCGGGCGGCACTCCAGATCGTAAAAAGGAGACCGAAGATAATGCCGAAACTCAGACTTCGGGACGGAGTCGACACGATTGCCGTCACCTGCTGGTTTAAGATGTCATAGGCAGATCCGGGGATGACATCCTTTAAAATTGCAAACTGCTGCTGCACCTGGACCGGATCGGAAACCAGGCCATACAGGGAGATCAGCGCCGCAATCCCCGGAAAAATAGACAGCAGAATGTAGAACGCCACACCTCCTGCAACCACGAACAGGTTGTCATTGGCCTGTTCCTGGTACAGCTTCCATATGAACTTAAAGAAACCGAGCCGGCCTTTCCTTTTCCGGGTAGTTTTATCCGAAGACGCCGGCTCGTTTGCAACCGGCTCCGGATGTGCGTCATTGGCATATTTATTGTGTTCATCTGGTTTCATAACGTTAATATAATTCGGCTGCCGAACGGCTGGAATGGGGGGTTCGACTTATTCGTACGATAATTTTACGGTATTTTTTCCGGTCTGCACACACGTCTTCGCCTCCCCGCTATGGAGATGCGGCAAATGTCGAATCCTGCCGCTCCCTTTCTTCAAAAAACAGCCGGATCATTTGACGCACTAAGGGATCTCACTTAACTTTCAGTAGTGTAGACGACTTGAATATTGCCGGTAAACGCGCCGTCTACTCGGCTGTTTGGCAAAAAAAACAGTTTCGGCCAGGCACGGGGTTATCCGAAAAGCCGAAATATCGTTCACCTCACTCGATTACGTCAGGAAACTATCGTCATATGAACAATTCGAAAAATGTAAACAAGGGCGTGCTCCTGCTGGTTGCGGGCGTCAAGGGGGCCATCGGGTCGACCCTTGCCGCAGCGGTGGCGGCGTTAAAAGACAACCCGGAACTGGTCGTTCCCTACCTGATGACCGGTGATCAATTCCCGTACATGGGAAGTCCGTCCAACATCCGCATCGCCGGCTGGGATGTCAGCCGCCTGTCCCTCAAAGATGCAATGGCCCATCACGGGGTTCTCGAAAAAGGCGCCCGGGAGCCCTATTCGAAAACCATCGATGCCGTCCCGGTTCAGGATGCCCCGGACATCGGCGATGACCTCGGCCGGCAGGTGGCGACGATCAAAAAGGATATAGGGGAATTTACATCGGCCAATCCCGGCTTTTCCCCGGTTCTGGTCAACCTGCTTCCCGCTGGCAAATGCCACGATTTGAATCGTTTCAAGGATCTGAGCGCACTTTACGACGGGGCCGGCGACGTGCCGATTGCCGATCTGGCCTATGTCCTGGCGGCCGTGGAATCCGGCATCCCGGTGGTAAATTTCACACCGAACGAAGTCGAGCTCCCGGCGGTGGTAAAGGAAGCAGAAAACCGCGGCATCCCGATTGCCGGGCGCGACGGCAAAACCGGCCAGACCTACCTGAAAATGGTCCTGGCATCCGCCTTCCGCGCCCGCAAACTGTTCATCAACGGCTGGTACAGCATGAACATCCTCGGAAACGCCGACGGGGAGAACCTGCTGAATCCCGAACACGCCGCCTGCAAGCTCACCAACAAGACCGATCTCCTGGAACAGATCCTTGGATATCAGCCGGGGGTCAACGCCTACGGGAAATCCGCCCACAAGGTCCATATCGATTATTACCCGCCGCGAGGCGATGCCAAGGAAGCCTGGGATGTC
>JAGXHH010000055.1 GCA_024636355.1 Desulfobacteraceae bacterium
GGCAGCGTCAGATGTGTATAAGAGACAGCCAGGAACCGGTTGTCGGCTGTCGGGGCCAAACGGTTGACCACCAGGTCGATGCCGTCGCCGGAATATCTTTTGCCGACAGCCGGGGCCTGCGGATCATCCCCCAGGGGCACGACCACATCCTCGTCCCCCAGTTCAATGAAGAGCTCCCCCCTGCGGGTTTTGGCCAGGGACTGCGGCACACTGAAGGCAAACCGGACACGGTTGGCCGAACCGGGGGCGAACATGACGGGACGGGTGAATCCAAACGGCAGAAGCTGCGTTGCCGGGGCGATCGGCATGTACAACGGCCCCATTTCCGTCTCTATCCGGTAGTAGAAGTACTTCAACGGATTGACATCGATCAGCGCCTGAACATCCGAGCGGAAATCGGCTTCCACAACCCGGAAAACACAATCCTTTTCAGATGCAGCCGATTCGATTGCCTCGACATCTTTTACGCCCTTTACCGCCAGGGAAAACGACTCGGAAAGCGTTACCTCGTTTTCAAACGGCAAGGCTTCCAGCGCCATGTCGCTCTCTTTGAGTTTTCCGACCAGGGGCAGTTCGGCATGGCCGTAGTTTTTATCATAGAAGTGAAGCGATGCCTGCTCGAGCCGCTCATCGGGTACCGCAAACAAGACCACGCCCCGCACCGGATGTCCCGGCTCAATATACCGCATCAGGCTGCCCGGTTCCACGAACGGGTTTTCCGCCAGCCAGGTCACCGGGGAAACCGGGTATTTGCCGTTGTTGTTCCACGACAGGAAAAAATGCGAGGTGATGTCGTTGATGAGATACGACGGGATTTTTCTGACCTTTTTTCCCTCGGTAGGTTTCCCGCCGGCCCATGAAGCCGGGTGGTTGCCGCCATCCGGATACACGATGACGTCCTGCTCGGGGAGAATGTTGGTCATCTCCAGGACCACCGCCATGAACTGCCGGTTCCGAGGAGCGTCCAATCCTTTGAAACGCGTAAGCGATATGGCCTCGAGCGCCCGGATTTCGGCCGCCTCGTTGGCGGTTTTGACATCGAGCGGTATCTGCTTGCTGATCACGATATCCTGGTCGGGATAGTCGTCACCGGAGAGCTGATTTCGGGTGACCGGGTTGTACTTTTCAAACGGCAACCCGGTCTCGTAACTCACCGAATTTGGAATGACGGTCTGCTCGACGGTTTCGGGCGCCGATAATAAAAACTGTTTGCTGTCGGCATAACGGTACACCGTGCCGTCATCCGTCGTTGTATTGAATACAAGGCTGACAGGCGTTTCGCCGGTCTGGTCCGGCTTTGCCGCGGAAACTTCTGCGACAATGGCGTCAAACGCCCTTGCCAGGACCTCGGGATCTTCGGAAATCACATACTCGCCACCCGATAATTCAGCCGTTTGGACGAAAACGTCCTTTGCCTCGTCCATGCAGAAACCGACCCAGAGAACCTTGATATCCTCTTCCTTGAATTTCTTTAAAAGCGTCTCGAATTCTTCCTTCTCCGATTCCCTTATCAACCCCAGATCCTGGTCGGAAACATAGATGAGGATCTTTTTGGCCGATGGAATCGGCTGGATGGTTTCCAGGGCGGTCTTCACTGTTTTGAACGTGTCATTGTTTCCCCGGTGGACCAGTTCTCCCAACGCCTGCAGCAGCTCGGACTTGTTGGTCGTCAGCAGTTGCCGGATGATGGTCGTGGTGTCAAAATCCTGGAGCTGCACCAGTGTCTGATCCGGCAGTTTCAATATGAAGTCATGGAACAGATTTTTGACTTTCTGAAGGATGCCCCCGGCCAGCGGATCCATGGAACCGCTGGTGTCGATGGCAATCGAGATGACCGGAACCGAATCGGAAACCTGGACGGAAGGCCGTTTGTACCGCAGCTCAAACGTATTGCCCAGGTCGTTCTTGATCGTTTCAAATATCTGTTCCAGCGCCTTCGGGTCGACTGCCGAATAATACAGCCCGCCGGAAATCTCCGCCAGCCGGGTTAGCGTTGAGTTGTCATGACCGGGGCCAAAACCGATGGTGTAAAGCGGCATTGCCGAATCCCGCACCGCCGCAAAGACCTCGTCCCGGGTGGCCGTGCTTCCCGGCCCGGTGTCGTTCCAGTTGGCGTCCACGCCATCGGTAAAGACAAGAAGCGATGGCCGTTGCCTGCCGTCGAGGAGATCGAGTCCCTTGAGAATGGTGTCGTAAAGCGCGGTCGCCCCATCCGCACGGATACTGTCGAGGCCGGCAAGGACCTCCTCCCGGGTTGTCCCCGGCAGCTCCCTTGGTTTGGTATCGAAATCGACCACCTGGATGACCGTGTCACCGGGCAGAGAGGAAATAAACTGCCGGGCGGCCTTCACGGTTTCCTTCATCTGGCCTTTCATCGACCCCGATGAGTCGAGCAGCAGTACAACGCTGGCCGGCGTTTTGACGCGCTCGATCGATTTTATCTCAGCCGGGGCGCCGCCTTCCATGACGGTGGTATTTTCCAGGGCTGGCGCCATATCCTTCATATCCCGGTCAAACAGGGAAAACGTGGCGGTTGCCACCCCGTCTGCAGCTTCGTTCAGACCGGCGATATTCAGCCCCTTTCGATTTTCAAAAGAGGTGCTCCCCTGCTGTTCGGAAAGGGTTGTTTTCAGAAAACCCGGCAAGTTCAATACGGTGGTCTCTCCTGAGCTCACGGGAACCAGACAGCTTTGAATATAGTCGATCCCCGGCATGCTTTCGGGCGGCTTTATTCTGATGTTCCACAAACCGGCCGGCAGCCAGAGCAGGGCATCTCCTTCGGGGGTCGCATCCGATGCGAAATCCTTCAGCTGTTCGTGGAAAACCGAGACGGAGTAAAGCGGTGCCGCTTCGACCAAAGCACCCGCTGCCCCCCGGACCTTCAATGCCCCCAACGCACCCGTCGCTTTCACGGATGGCAGATCCGCACTCTCCACCAGGCTTATGGAAAGATCCGCCGCCGGCCCGTTGTCGGTCCGCCAAAGAAACCAGTGCGCCGGCTCGCCGATTCCCTTGGGGATATCGTTTAGGATGTGGGTCTTGTCGTATTCCGCATTGAATCTCTTGTTGTAGTCTACAACCTGCCGCAGGTTTCCGTTGTCAATGATCACTTCCCCGTTGAGCCCATATGTTCCCGACTGGACCGATAATAGAGCGTGGCATTTTGTTCGGGAATAAATTTTTCAAGTGTGTCAAATGAGCCGGCCGCGGCTTTTGGAAGGACAATTTCCCAGCCGTCGCCATAAATCAATTTCTCCTGCCTTTCGCCTTTCACGGACTTATAGTGAAAATGCCACCGTTTATTTTGATGAAATTCGGCCGATGTGTACGCCCCCATATCGGCCAAAGGGTGTATCAGCGGGTCGACGATCGGCGGTTCAGCAGAAGCGATGGCTGCGGTATTCAAGGAGAGTAGGATGAAAATCACTGAACATAGAATTCGTTTCAGCATAGTATTTTTCCCGTCCGGAAAGGTTGAAGATAAGAATAACTCATGGAAGATTATTGCCCGTTAGAATAGATATCTCAAGTAAAACTACGAGTACTTTTAAATAGAGAATGGGCATTTCGATCTGCACTTCAGTCATTTTTCAGTCTTTCAGGTTTCCTTTCGCCGATGTAAATTTCAAAAATTTTGCCTGAAGGCGTTCAGGTGGTTGACAACTTCTTTTTTTCGTGAAAAGAATAAACGTTTCGCGTGAAACACTCGGATGCATGGCCCAAAAAAGAAGATATTTCCAATCCGACGGCATATCACGGATAATCCCGATTTTCAGCCGTTTTCATTCGCCCGGAAACTCCGGATCCGAAAAAATCCAGCATTTAAAAAATCAAAAAAAGATCAATTAACCATGCGCAGAAATATTGAACATGTCGGTTGGGGACAGTTAAATTACGAAATTCGTGAGATCGTAGCCGTTGCTAAGGATATCGAGGCAATGGGCATGCCGATCACGTGGGAAAACATCGGTGATCCGATCCAGAAAGGCGAAAAGATGCTCCCCTGGATCAAGGAAATCATCCAGGAACTGGCGGCCTGCGATTACACCTATGGATACGTCCCCACCCCGGGCGTTCAAGAAACGCGTGAATTCGTGGCCAAACAGGTCAATAAGCGCGGCAGCTACCAGGTGACCGCAGAAGACATTGTTTTCTTCAACGGCCTGGGCGATGCAGTCGCCAAGATATTCGGTTTCCTGCGCCGTGAAGCCCGGGTCATCGGGCCGTCACCCGCCTATTCCACCCATTCGTCTGCCGAAGCCGCTCATTCCGGATACGAACACCTTACCTATGACCTGATTCCGGAAGAGAATTGGATCCCGGACCTGGTCGATCTTGAAAACAAGATCAAATACAACGATTCCATCGCCGGCATGTTGCTGATCAACCCGGACAACCCCACCGGGGCCGTTTATCCCCGACATATCCTGGAAGCCATGGTCGATATCGCCCGCCGGTACGAAATCTTTATCATCGCCGACGAAATTTATGCCAACATCGTTTATAACGGGGCCGAAATGGTTCACTTGAGCCAGATCATCGGCGAGGTTCCGGGCATGGCCCTGCACGGCATCTCAAAAGAATACCCGTGGCCGGGCTCGCGCTGCGGATGGATCGAGGTCTTCAACAAGGACCGCAACAACGATTTCAAGCGGTACATCAAAAGCATCCTGAACGCAAAAATGCTCGAGGTCTGTTCCACCAGCCTCCCGCAGTACTCGATTCCGAAAGTCATAGGGGATCCCAGGTATGCCGAACATATCAAGCAGCGGCAGCGCATGTACGAAGAAAGGGCCAACGAAGCGTATGAAATTTTTTCCGCCTGCGACAATGTCCAGGTGGTAAAACCCCAGGGCGCCTTTTACATGACGGTGCTGCTCAAGGAGGAAAAACTCGATTCCCGGCAGTTCCTGACCATCGGAAACCCGCAAATCCGGCGCTACATTGAAACCAAGGTGCGCGACGTGAAAATCGACAAGCGGTTTGTCTATTACATGCTGGGGGCAAAAGGCATCTGCGTGGTTCCCCTGACCGGCTTCTGCTGCAATCGCAAAGGGTTTCGAATCACCCTCCTGGAAACTGATAACGAAAAACGCCGCTGGACATGGGAAACCATTGTCGAAACCATCAATGAATTCATGGAATCCGTGCCGGCCCTAAGCGCCTGCGCCTGATTTTTTTAGGAAAACACAAGGGGGCATGCGGGCAACGCCCTGTTCTTTGCTCCCGCCTCTTCCGCACTTTCGACCGGGCGGACACACAGGTCCGCCCCTACAGGAACCGGTTAATTCGTAGGGGCGGACCTGCGTGTCCGCCCGCCCTTGACCTGCACCCGCACCGCCACTGAAATGCCCGGCAAAACCGGCCTGTTTCCCTGCAATCCCCGGCATCCCCCCCAAATCCGTCTGTGGGATGTAGGGGCAGGCCCCCGTGCCTGCCC
>JAGXHH010000056.1 GCA_024636355.1 Desulfobacteraceae bacterium
GCCCCGAGAAGGTCCTTTTTGGAGATCACCCCCCGGAGCCGGTCCTGCCGGTCGATCACATGGAGTTCATCACGCATCCCGGCTTGCTTATTCTCATTGAAAATCGCCAGGGCCTTTTTCAGGTCGTCCCGGATGTCGAGCCGGATAAAATTTGTCGTGCTGATTTCCTTGACCACACTTCTGGGCCAGAGAACCGGATTGCGCTTGATGGATTCCGCCGCCGCCGCCTCTTTGAGCCTTTCAGATAAAATCTCGACATCACACGGCTTGAATAAATAATCAAACGCGCCTTCCCTGATGGCCTGTATCCCGGTTTCCACATCCGCGTGCCCCGTCAGCATAATCACTTCAATTTCATTTTCCTGCCTTTTCAATTCCCGGAGCGTCTCAATACCGTCCATACCCGGCATCTTCATGTCGAGCACGACGGCATCATATTGCTTGCTCTTCACGGCTTTCAGGGCGTCGACACCGGTGTATGCCGCCTCTGCACAAAAACCTCTCGCATTCAACAGGCGTGAAAGATTATCCGCAAAGCGCACTTCATCGTCAATCACAAGAACCCGGATTGCCTGTCCCACAGCATCCTCCTTTCATCCGGATCAGTGCAATTCGATGATGACACCAATTAAAATGATGAGTACCGCCGCCCATGCCGTATGCCCCCAGATTCCCTTTTCAACCGGTCGACATGCCGGATCATGAGCAGTTCCGGCGCTTTTCACCGTTTTCCGGAACAGATTATAGACCCAGTTCCATGAAACGGAAACAAGAAACAGCAGTGACATGAAAATGACGATATGCCGGCCGGTTACTCCGAATTCATTCATGGCTGAGCCCATTCTCTCCGGGTTGAGCGGACCCTCTGTGGTACCGAAAAAACCGAGGTAGTACAAACCGATCGAAATGGCGAGCGTGATCATGCTCCACCCGAATCTTATGAGTTGGCGCCGGGCCAGGTCCTCATTTGCTATATGACCGTATCGCTGCATAATTGACTTTCCCCCTTTTGAATCCGGTCCGGCCGGGAAGTGGTTTCACCTCCCGGCCGGCCGTTATATTGCTGCTGTTGTATTGCTGACTATTGATCGGTTTGGTTTTTAAATACCTTGCCGAATGGAGACTGCTACATGCCAAACGCTTTCATCAGGCTCGGCGCAAGCTTGTAAACCAGGTATGCCGTGATAAGGAGACAGTAGACCGGCACCGTATACGTCCAGAACTTCTGGGGAAATACCCGGGTTGCATAGGGTGCCAAAATCCCGCCGCCAATGGCTGTAATCATCATGGTCGGCAGCAGGAGGAAATCGATCTTCATGCCCGAGCCGAGCATGGCAAACCAGACGATCATCGCCACCGTGCTGACCGTGCCTTCACTGATCGCGGTCACCGCCAGCTGGGATTTGATCGGGACCCCTGAAATGAGCCCCCCGATCGTAATCACCGGGCCGTATCCGCCGCCGCCGATCCCCTTGTTGAAACCGGCGAGAAAAGCAAAACCCGACATCCGCTTGAATCGGTAGGGTCGTTTTGCCCTGTTCATGGTAAACGCCTGGTACATCGCCACCAGCCCCATTCCGAGCAGCAGAAGGGTGACATACAGCTTGATCCAGATTTTGGCTACGGCGAAGATGGCGTAAATCGATGTTATCGAAATGATCACCGCAACGACGCCGAGGACCGATATCAGCAGCCACAGCTTGACGGTTTCCGACATCGGGCTGAACTTCCATTCCACATTTTCGAACTCCCGGTGCAGGAAGGCGCCGACCAGCCCGGCGGTTGCCTGCTGGATCATGATGACCGGCACCACCTGCAGGGGGGTGAACCCCATCGACATGAGAATCGGGCTCATGACCGTGCCGAAACCCATACCGGCCGATGCGTCCATGAATTCAAAAAAGAGCCCGACGAGAACCACATACCAGATGATGTGCCACTGGCTGGTGCCGACAAGTCCGTGGTTGATATTATAGGCGGATTCCGGAGACCGCCAGGTGGCTTCCAGCGGATTGCCGGCCAGCCAGCAGCCGACCACGAAGACAGCGATCATCGGTAGCATTCCCACGATAAATCCAATTACCTGTCGTTTTTCCGGAATCATCCGTTCCAATATGGTCTGCTTGGACGCCTCGATTTCATCCGAGATTTCAAATCCCGTTCTTCTTACCTTTTCGGTCATGAGTTGCCTCCTTTGAATTTGCCATTTTTGTGTTTACCGCCCGAACGCCTTTTACACTGGTAAATCAAAATGCGTGCCAGCCATTAACAGGCGGATAAACGACAAAAAAAAGTCTCATAAATAATTGTAATTTATTGAAATAAAAACCGAATAAGGGCTGACGGGACGAATCGGGCGGCCATACGGCAGGACGGAAAGGACCCGAACCGTCTACCGGCTGTTGACAGTTCCGGATCTTTCGAAACTTGCAGTGGACAATTGGAAGTTTTTTTAGAACAAAAGTTCCGGGCAGGCCTCTGCATCACACCAGAGGTCAAATGAAAATTGTTATATTTCACAGCGGATTGCACATGAAAATCGGAAAAATTGCCGGCAACTTTTTCGAACGGCATATCTTTTGCTATCTTCATGGCACAGGAAGCAGTTTTTAATTTTGATATTAAAAATTAAGCAGTTAAAAAACTAACTCATCTGAATTAAAAAGGAGGCGGGCATGTGGCTGCAGGTACTTCTTATGCTGTTGGGATTTGCGCTTCTTTATTACGGCGCGGAGTGGCTGGTGAAGGGGTCGGCCAACCTGGCCCGGAGCCTGGGCGTGACCCCCATTGTGATCGGCCTGACCGTGGTGGCGTTTGGCACATCGGCCCCGGAACTGGTGGTCAGCGTCATCTCGTCGCTCGGCGGCAAGAGCATGATCGCCGTCGGCAACGTGGTGGGGAGCAATATCTGTAATATCGCCCTGGTCCTTGGGGCGGCGGCGTTTTTAATGCCGTTGACGGCCGACGGATCGGTTGTCCGGCGCGATATTCCGCTGATGCTCGCCATTTCAATTTATCTTCTCCTTCTTTCCATGGACTCCCGGATTTCCAGAATAGAAGGCGTCTCCCTGTTTGCCGGTATCATCGTCTACACGGTCTTCAACTATTATATATCTGCCAGGGAAACCCGCCTGGCTGCAAAAGCCGCCGCTGACGGACCGGGCCGCATGGGATACCCGGGCAGTTCAGGGGCTGTCGCTCTTGGATCCCCCGCCCAGGCCATGGAACTCCTCGCCGACGGGGATTCGGAAATCGCCCACGCCGCTGAGCTTCTTTCCGAAGCGGAAGCCGAGATCCTGGAGATCGGCATTATCGAATCGCGACCCAGGCAGATCGGCCTGATTCTTGTCGGAATCGCCGGCGTGGTGATCGGGGCCCAAGTGCTCATCGATGCGGCGGTTATTGTGATGAAAACCTTCGGGGTCAGCGAGAAGTTCATAGGACTCACCATCGTGGCCCTGGGCACATCGCTTCCCGAACTGGCCACTTCGGTGGTTGCCGCCCTGCGCAAAGAAATGGACATCAGTATCGGCAACCTGATCGGCAGCAATGTGTTTAATATCCTGAGCGTCATCGGTCTGGCCGCCATAGTCCGTCCTATCTCTATTCCGGGCGGATTCTTCGAAAGCGGACTGATTTTCGATTACCTGGTGATGATGGCGGTCAGTTTTCTCCCCTGGGTCATGATGCAGAAAGATTATACCATCCGCCGCAGCGGCGGTCTTTTCCTGCTGTGCTGTTATGTGGGGTACATGGGATATCTTGTTTATACGGGTTAGGGTGGGTGACGTCCAGCTCGCTCCCTGGGCGGCACCCATCGATTGGCGCATCCGGTTTTTCGGCTCCGGATGCGCCAATCAAATCCCGAATTCGGGAAATAAGATAATCTTGTGAGGAGGGGTGATATGGAATCGAGAAAAGTTATGACAGTGTTGCTCCCTTACACGCCCGGGGTCAGTCTCGACCCTACCGTCGCTCCCGATGACAGACTGACCTATGCGGTAAAGACGATGCTATCTTATGGCATCAGCCGGATCGCCGTGCTCCGGGACGGCAACCCGATCGGCATCATCCGACTTGACGACGCACTGGAAAAACTGGGTATTGTCATTGACAACACGTAACGGGTATTCGAAACGAAACCGTTTTCCCCCGCCAATTAAGCCGGATTCGTTAAGCGACAGGCTTCGGCGCCCGCTTTTCGGAACGCCGGGTGATAAAGAATCCGGAAAAGTTCCCGCTGTTCGTGATCGAGATAATGTTTCAGATCCGCATCGGAGAATCTGAGAGTCCGTTTGATCCCCATCAGCGTCATTGCGGGTACATCCCCGAACCGATGCGCTGTTTTCAGTGCTTCGGTTTCCAGATCGGCCATGGGAATCACCCGGTCGACAATTCCCCATGCCAAAGCATCGTCGGCCGAATACTGCCGGGTCAGCAAAAGCAGTTCGTATGCCTTGCCCGGACCGAGCAGTTTGGAAAGAAAAAACGGTCCCCCGCCGATCGGCACCACGCCCATATCGAGGTATGAATTTTCATAGATGGTATTGTCCGCCGCGATTCTATAGTCGCAGGCGAGACTGACATTCAAAAACAGCGGGATTACACGATCGCTGGTGACGTGAATGACGATTTTATTCAATGAAAACAGCTTCAGGATGATCTCTGAATAGACATTGCAAAGAATTTTTATCGTATTCTTGTTATCGACTTTTCTGGCCTCTTCGAAAAACTGGACATACTCCCGGTGACCCGATTCCGCGAGAGATGAATAGAGTACGAGTACTTTGATTTCATCGTTTCTTTCCACCGTATCCAGATAGTGGAGCAGGGTCTCGCGGTTTTTGAATCGGGTCGCCAGTATAAGGAGATTCTTGCTGAAATTCATCCAGATCACCTCGCCGTGGCGCCGGGTCGAGAAGAATTCGAAATCACCTTCAAGCGCAAGATCGGGCTTCATAGCGGATTGCCTCCTTAAGATTATGTGGTTATTCCGGAAAACTTCAGTGGCATTTTCTTTAATCTGGTTATCCGGAAAACTCCAGTTAATGATTTCTCTCGCAGAGCCGCTGAGAACGCGGAGAGTTCCTCTGCGCCTCTGCGAGAGCCAATCAATCAGCCGGCGTTTTCCCGGTAACCCTGCACTTTCTTTTTTAAGTGCTCAAATTTACAGATGGTCCGGCCAAAAACGGAAGTCCCGGCGTCTAAGGCGTCTTCGATCCGATCCAGCAGCTCTTCCAGCTTTTCATCTTCCAGACCCGACAAATCCAGCGGGTCCTTTTCAATCATATCGGCGGCATCGCAATGGTCTCTTATTTCTCCCTCCCTGCATTTCATCTCGTTTGCGGGAACCTCATAGCCTCCGGTGAAAAAATCGTTCGTTTGCATTTTCCGGATTTCTTCCGCGCACTGATTCACAGTATCCAGGTAGCGCTTCAGGCAGACATTGGCGACAAAACAGGCCAGAACTTCTGATTTTCGTTTTTTTTCATATCGGTTCATAAGCACCTCCTTTGGTTCCAGGTAAACCATCCGTTCGAACCATTTCCCACTTGGCCGTCTTACCCGTGAGCGGCGATTCTCTTGCGGCAATTTCCTGTCCGTGATGGATACGGAATTTGGGTGGATAGAAAATTGCCGCAAGATTTATTTGCGACCGAAATCAGAGCGACTCAAACTTCGGTTCTCATTTTCCTGACAATACTATATGCAAATAAAGTGCCAAAAAAAAACGGAGGGATTCGGAAGGAAGGGGTTATTAACTTCAGCAATTCTCGGTGAAATATGTCTGCGCTTAACGGGTGACCACGTAGGAGCGGGCCATGCCCGCGAAAATGCATCCGCCTTCGCGGGCATGGCCCGCTCCTACAGAGCCTTTCGACGTTCACCGTGAATTGCTGTTATTAACTTACCTGATTAGTCGACATGCAGCACAACGGCAAAACAGTTAAACAATGCCCAAACCCGATCGCCTTCTTTAAGATCCAGGCGACGCGAATCGAGACTGGAAACAATGGCGCACAATTCGGTCCCATCGGAAATGCGCAGAGCGTATTCGGAATTGAGTTCCCCTGAGGAGATTCGCGAAATTGTTCCGACAAATCGGTTCTCCGCACTGGTGAAAGGTTCTTCATCTCCCTTCTGCAGGATGACCCATGGCGCCTTTACCTCGGCTGTGATGAGCCGGCCCGCCTTCAGGCCGAGTCGTTCCAGACTGGTATTGGTTATCATCGTGGTGATGTCGTAGCCGGTGATTGTGGTCAAACGGACGCGGGCCTGTATATCCCCCCGCTGGAGCTCCACGACTTTTCCGAAAAAAGAGTTGCGCGCACTTGTCCCGCGAGACGATTCCCGCTCCATGAACATCCGGGCTACCTGCCGGATATCATCTCCGGAAAAGGATACATATGAAGATGTCAAGTTGGGTGTCGAATGCCCCAATATCATTTGAACCACCGGCAACGGCACATTGTCCTGCATCATTTCGACGGCCCGCGCCTTGCGGATCATTTCCGGTCCCCCCATTTTTTTGGGATAGCCGCAGTCGAGAGCACGTTCGTAAAACTTGCGCCGCACGAAACCCGGGTCGACTCCGAATTTATCGCCAAGAGCCGTTTTAAAATCCGGATCTGAAAACGCGTTTTCGATTTCACGAGTTAACGTGGCTGAAATCTGGATTTCCCGCGGACACGCTTCCGGTTCATCTTCCATACCGCCAAAAACAACCGATTGACGCTTGAAATTAATGTCCGTAAACGGTTCAAGTGCCAGAACCTCGTTTAGTTTGGCCCCCGTGTACCGGATCAACAAAAAAATGATCAAAATGCGACGCCGGGAAAGGCGCGTATCCGCTCGAGGCGAAGCTTCGGCCCATTTGCGAAACGATTCCTCCAGACGCGCAAGACCGACCGTATCCAAACATTCCTGATGATCCGGAATCGAAACAATCCGCCCCTGGTTCATAGTGTTATCCCCTTTCGACCGGTATTTTTATTTTCCCTTCCTTTTTCCAATTGAAAACCGATGGTGGTATTGATCGGAAAAGGATTTGTTTTTATTGCCAACTTAGCACCAGACGACAGGAATCCCAACAAATTTTCTTGACTTTAAACACGAAAAAAATAATTATCGTGTCAATAATGAAACTGCCTGCCGGAATCATTGCACTTGCAGCATGATTTTCCGGGATATCAACCTTGCACGACGTTTACGATTGAGGTGATTACATGTCCGAACGCTACAAGTTCGACCGGATGGAATTGGCCGGATCACTGGGGGATCTCGGGACGCTTCTTCCTATAGCCATCGCCATGGTTTTGATCAACGGCCTGAACCCGCTCGGGCTGTTTTTGAGCATCGGGGTCTTCTACATCGCTTCGGGAATCTACTTTGGTATTACGGTGCCGGTTCAGCCGATGAAAGTCATCGGAGCGTACGCGATTGCCACATCCCTTGACGCCGGCCAGATCCAGGCCTCAGCGCTTCTTATGGGGGCCTTTCTCCTGATCGTCGGGGCTACGGGAGCCATAGACACCATTCGAAAATTCACCCCCCTATCCGTCATCCGCGGCGTGCAGTTGTCCACCGGGGCGCTGCTCATGTCCGGCGGCATCAAATTCATTATCGGGACATCCAAATACCAGGAACTTCAAAATGCCATTGAACCGTACCTGGCCTTTCAGTTCATCGGCCCCGTACCGATCAGCCTGGTCATTGGCGGACTCGCCGCTGTTTTCACGCTGCTGCTGCTCGACAACAAAAAATTTCCCGCCGGACTAATGGTTGTTCTGGGCGGGTTTGTTCTGGGGATGGCGCTGGGCGCGAGAACCGATCTGGGAAGCGGAAGCATCGGGTTTAATCTTCCCGAGATATTTCCCTTCGGTTTTCCGGGCCGTGTCGATTTTACCTTTGCCCTGCTGGTCCTGGTGCTGCCGCAACTCCCGATGACGCTGGGCAATGCGGTGCTGGCCTATACGGACCTTTCAAAAGAGTATTTCCAGGACAAATCATCGAAGGTGACCAACCGAAACGTCTGTGTGAGTATGGCACTGGCGAATTTTTTCAGTTTCTGCCTGGGCGGCATGCCGCTGTGCCACGGTGCCGGAGGGCTGGCCGCACATTACCGTTTCGGCGCACGAACGGCAGGGTCCAATATCATGATCGGTTTGATCTTCGGCGTCCTGGCGATCCTTCTCGGCAGCAGCGTCATTGATGTGTTTAACCTTCTGCCCATGTCCATACTCGGGGTCCTGCTCGTCTTTGCAGGTTCCCAGTTGACGCTCACCGTCATGGATCTTAAACTCCGCAAAGATTATTTTGTGGCGACCCTGATACTGGGCATTACCCTGGCGTCCAATCTGGCGGCCGGCTTTATTGCGGGCATGGTTATCGCCTGGCTGCTTCGATGGGAGAAACTGACCGTTTAGACGCTTTGCACGATTCTGCAGAAAAAAGTTTATCATGAAGGACGTGAAGAGCATGAAGAAGTCAAAGACAAAAGACCTTCAGCTCGTGTGCGAACCAAAATGAATGCAACTGGAGTTTACCGGAAACCTAATTCTCGTATTTTCTCTTGAACATTTCGGTCTCCAGCCCCGCTTCCTTTATGAGCCGATGAAGATATTGCCTCTGGATTTCCGCCTTTTCGGCAGCCCGGCTGATATTGCCGTTATGTTGTTCCAACAGCCCCATGATGTATTGGCGGTAAAACTGTTTGATGACCGCCTCTTTGGCCTCCCGGAACGGCATATCCAGAAAATTGCAGCTCACCTCCGGCGCCTCCGCGGGTTTCGGGTCGACCGATGTAAATATATCGACCACCTCGAGGGTATCCGACCGGCTGAAAATCACCCCACGCTCGATCATGTTTTCGAGTTCCCGCACATTGCCCGAAAAGCTGTAGGCCGCAAGGGCATGAAGCGCCTCCGAAGATATCCGGCGAGCGGGCTTCTGGTACAACAAGGCATATTTCTTCATGAAATGTTCGGACAGGACCGGGATATCCTCCCGGCGCCGGGCCAGCCCGGGCATCTGGAAATAAATGACATTGAGGCGAAAGAACAGGTCTTCCCTGAACGTACCGTTGCGGATATCGGCTTCCAGGTCGTGATTGGTCGCGGCCACGAAACGGATATCGGCTTTCCGGGTGCGGGTGCTGCCTACCGGCTTGTACTCGCCTTCCTGCAGCAGCCGGAGCAGTTTCGTCTGCATGGAAATGTTCAGGTCCCCGATTTCATCCAGAAACAGGGTTCCCCCGTCGGCTTCTTCCACGAGGCCTTTCTTGTCTTTCCATGCGCCGGTAAAGGCGCCTTTGACATGACCGAACAGCTCGCTCTCAATCACGTTTTCGGAAATAGCCGTGCAGTTGACCGTGATCAGGGGCTTGTCGTTTCGCAGGCTGTATTGATGGACCGCCCGGGCCGCCAGCTCCTTGCCGGTTCCGCTTTCTCCGGTAATGAGCACGGTCGCCGTAGTAGGGGCCACATGGCGGATCATCTCCAAAGTCGATTTCAATGCACGTGAGGCCCCGATGATCGGAGGCGCCGCATCCGTTTGCCCCAGCACTTCACGCAGGGCGATGTTTTCGGAAACGATCGCGCGCCACTGCATGGCCTTGCCGATGGTAAGCAGAATGCGCTCCCGCTGGAAGGGTTTGGTAATGTAGTCGTAAGCGCCCTCCTGTATGGCCTGCACGGCGGTTTCGATCGTGGCATACGCAGTGATGATGATCACCGAAATGTCGGGCCTGATTTTTTTGATCTGGCGGAGCAGTTCAATGCCGCTCATCTTCGGCATCTTCAGATCCAGTATGACCAAATCAAAACGGGTTTTTTCAAATATTTCCAGCGCCTTGCGCGGATCGTTTTCCGTGGTGACCCGGTAATCGGTTTCTTCCGCGATAAATCGCGAAATCAGAAGCAGCATGTCTTTTTCATCATCAACGATTAAAATACGGCCGGCCATCAGTTCTCCATTTCAGAAATCGGCATTTTGAGTATGAAAACAGTTCCATGCGGTCTGCCTGCAGCGGAATCCTGATGCATGCTTTTGCAGTCAATTATACCGCCATACTTGCTGACGATGCCGTAGGTGACGGACAAACCGAGGCCGGTGCCCTCCCCCTCCGGTTTTGTAGTGAAAAACGGTTCGAAAATCCGGTCCAGGTCTTCGTGGCATATGCCGTATCCGGTATCTTTGATCTGAACAATCACCTTTTTGTCTTTCCGGTCATATGCCGACGTAATCGTCAGGGTACCACCCCCCTTCATTGCCGCACAGGCATTGTTGATCAAGTTCAGATACACCTGCTGCCATTCTCGGGGATCTCCCCGGACCGGGGGAATATCTTCCGTCAAACGGGTGCTCATCTCGATGCCCTCCATTTCCAGGGTATGCGCCACGATATTTAAGATTTCCCGAATTCCCGAATTCACGTCCGAAAGGTTTTCCGCGCCCTGCCCGAAGCGTGCGAAACGCAGCAGGTTCTCCACGATCTGCTTGCAGGACATTCCCTGGCGTTCGATGGTTTTAAGGTCTTCATACGCCTGGGTGTTTTTGGGCGTCTTGCGAATCAGCAAATCGCTGAACCCCAGGATGACGCCGAGCGGATTGTTGATTTCATGGGCCACACCGGCCGCCAGGGTTCCGAGGGAGGCAAGTTTTTCCGTATTGATGAGCTGGCGCTCCAGTTTTTTTTCATTGGTAATATCCCGGGCGATGCACAACACAAGTTCCACATGGCCCGATTTGTCGCGGATCGGCATGAAATTGGCGCTGATCCAGATTTCATGATCTCCGGCACGCAGCGTAAATTCATCCCGGACGCTGCGCTCGTGCGTGTAGACCAGTTGGAGCAGCTTGTGATGTTTTCGCGAAGAATCCCGGGGAAGGATATGATCGATGTCCCGGCCAATGAAATCTTCGGGGCGACCGCCGAAAAAACTGGCCGTAAAACTGTTCATGGATTGGAACCGACCCTCCCGGTCGATGGTGAAGATAAAATCTTCGGCACTTTCAACCAGGGAGCGGTATTTCTCCTCTGATTTATTTAACGCTTCAGTGCGTTCGGCCACTTTTTCTTCGAGCCGGCGACCCCACCGGATTTCATTGAACAGCAAAGCCGCACCCGCTAAAATAATCACGACGATAAGGATGGCCTGGAATAAAAACCGCCAGATGTGGGTCCGGTTGATATATCCCTCGATTTCCGAAACCGGCGCCACGACCGCCAATGACCAGTTCTGGGAAGGATTCCGTGAAACACTGACCGGGCAATAGCCGATGAGTTTTTCGATTTTTCCCGTAAATCCCCTGTGCCACCCCGCCGAATAAGCGCCCGAACCTTCCTGCCCCTTCAGCATCTGGTTCTTCTGGATAAAGTTGATGGTTTGGTGGGATATGCCGGGATCACGCGCTTCACGGGCCGAAAACGCATTCTGTCCGACAAATTCCGCATAGGGATGGTATAAAAAAGTCCCGTCATCACCGATAACCCAGGCATACCCCGTTTTTCCCGACCGGATATTCTGCAGGAAATGACCGAGAAACCGGGTAACATCAAACTCTATGGCGAGGACATGCCTGGAAGAATCGATGCGGCGGGCCATCGCGATGCGCATTCCCCAGATTTCATGCACCGGCCGGGAAAAATATATGTCCGTGACGTCGTCTAAGTTTGCGATCAGGTCCTTGTACAATCCTTCGGGCAGATCATCGACCCGCCATTTCCGCGGGTATCCGAAACTGTACAACTTGTTGTTTTCCCGGTCGATGATACCGATGCGGTAAACGCCGTTTCCGAGAATCCGGTACAGCGGGCGCGCCAGTTGTTCCTGAATGGCTTCAATATCGCCGGTACCCTCCGATATCATCGCGGATACAATATCGATTTCCTTCCGCATAAAATCCAGTTCGCGCTCAATCTGCCATTTGATGTGCCGGGCAATGACCAGCTGTTCTTCGTTGAACTGGGATTTTACAATTTCCCGGACATTTCGACTCGAACGCATATCCAGCCAGGCGCTTGCCGAAAGAAAGAGCACTGTGGCAATGAGGACACCGCCCATCATCATCTTACTGCTGCGGTGCTTCAGCGCAATTGACAGAGGCTTGGCTGGTTTCCGATTATGTTTCTGCACGACAGGCTATTCGCTTTGCTAAAAGAGGTGACATTGGCTTTCGACCGAAACGCCCTTCCCGGAATGTCGACAATCTCGTGATTCGACTATCGCCAGATAGAACAGCAATACCCGTGCCAGATCATTTTCTGATCCGGAGATCGGAACCGGCCGGAATCATTCAAGTCAATGGTGTGAAAAAACACGCCGGAAAAACGCCGCACCCCGCAAAAACATTTTCTTTTACAAGTTGTAAAATAAACCGAAGGACCCGACGGTCTTTCTCACACAATTGATTCGGAAGATTAAATCAAAGGCAAATTGTGAATAGCGGATTGATAATTGATAATTACTGGTCGGCTACTTCAACTTGACACATTTCAATCGATAATGATATTGTAATACAAAAACCATATCGATTGAGGTGCTATCATGCAAACAGTTACCGTTTCACCTAAATTTCAAGTTGTTATCCCTAAAGACATTCGAGAGGCAATGCGTATCCGTCCTGGGCAAAAACTCAGAATTATTGAGTATGGAGGACGAATCGAATTAATTCCTGACCGCGACATTTCTGAACTTAAAGGATTTCTAAAAGGAATTAATACGGAGTTTGAGCGTGAGGATGATAGACTATGAATATTGTTGATTCATCCGGATGGCTTGAATACTTTTCGGGAGGACCAGATGCGGACAATTTTTTGGCACCCCTTAAAGATCATTCCTCTTTAATTGTTCCTGTTATAACCATCTATGAGGTCTTTAAAGTGGTGCTGCGCGAAGCTGGTGAAAATGAGGCTCTTCAGGCCATTGCTGCAATGCAAAAGGGGCAGGTGAAAGATTTAACAATCAGCCTTGCAATAAATGCGGCTAAAGTCAGCTTTCAAAAGAATCTACCTATGGCGGATAGTATAATTTTCGCAACCGCAAATATCTATAAGTGCATCGTTTGGACTCAAGATTCTGATTTTGAGAATTTGCCCGGGGTTAAATTCTTTCCCAAAAAGGCTACCGGCCAACAAGGGCATTGAGCTTGACGCTCCTTACGTCGCGCCGCTCATGCCCACCGTTATCTGCTTCGCTCCAGTCGTGTCAACCGGATAGCGTGCCAGAATCTACCTCCTAAAATAGGATCAAACTATCTCGTGCCTGAACGAAAACCGTCTTTTTCGCCAATATCTGCGTTCGGCTCAAAATTTAATCCTCAAAATACGTCCAGTATTCCTGCGGTTAAATTTTTCGCCGGCCTTGATCTTGACGAAAAATCCTGGTTTTCGTTCGGGCACTA
>JAGXHH010000057.1 GCA_024636355.1 Desulfobacteraceae bacterium
GAGATCATCGAGGAGCTGGGCCGCGCGCCCGACTATCACTGCCTGCCGGTCGGTAATGCCGGCAATATCACCGCCCACTGGATCGGTTACTGCGAATATTCCGCTGCCTCCGGCGACCATGTCACAGAGGCCTGTACCTTCTGCAATGGGCACTGCACCTACGCCGGCGGTGCCATCGTCGGCAACCGGCCGAAGATGGTGGGTTACCAGGCGTCCGGTTCCGCGCCCTTCATGCGTGGTCACATGGTGGACGATCCTGACACCGTTGCCACCGCCATCCGCATCGGCCATCCCCAGTCCTGGGACCAGGCATGGAAGGTGCGCGAGGAGTCAGGCGGCTGGTTCGATGAATGCAGCGACGAGGAAATCCTCGCCGCGCAGATATTGCTGGCGCGCAAGGAAGGGGTGTTCTGCGAACCGGCGTCCGCCGCCTCCCTGGCCGGCGCCCTGCGTGATATCAAATCCGGCAAGATCCCCGAGGGCAGCTCCGTGGTCTGCACCCTGACGGGCAATGGTCTCAAGGATCCGGACACCGCCATCGCCCAGAGCCAGGGTGGGGTGGTCACCATCGATGCCGCCCTGGAGCCGGTCATGGCCGCCATTCTCGGTAATATGAAATAAGCCCTTCACCTGTACCAAGCTGCGTCATCTCCGCATGCGCGGGGATGACGAGATGATGCGGAAAAGGGAATGGTTCATGGCACCGACACAACTCACCCTGATGGTGCCCGGACTGCTGGGTCCCTTTCCCCGCGACGGGGAGCCGCTGCCCAACCCGCCCGCACTGCTGCGCCTGTTGCGGAATGCAAAGGCGATGCCGGGCGCACCGGACCCGGTTGCCTGGCTCTGTAATCGTTTCGGCATTACCCGTGACACCGCGTGTGACTGGCCCCTGGCGCCTTTGCTGGCGGAACTGGAGTTGGAGGAAGCCGGACAGGACTATTGGCTGCGCGCCGACCCCGTGCATTTGCGCGCCGACCGTAGCCGCCTCGTCCTGTTCGGTCCCGAGGTCCTGGCGATTCGCCAGGAAGAGGCCGATGCCCTGGCGGAGAGTTTCAATGCCCTGTATCAGCCCGATGGACTGCAGCTGTTCACGCCCACCCCGAACCGCTGGTACCTGCGCATGACGCATGCGCCGCGCCTGTCCACTACACCGCTGCCGGATGTCATCGGCCGGGATATCGACCGCCATCTGCCGCGTGGTGAGGATGCCGCTCCCTGGCATGCGCGCTTGAATGAAATCCAGATGCTGTTCCATACCCATGCCGTGAACGAACGGCGCGCGGAGCAGGGTCAACCGGGTATCAACAGCCTGTGGCTCTGGGGTGGGGGTCGGATGCCGGCATCACTGCAGGCGCAGGATGCCTGGGTGTGCAGTGACGACCCACTGACCCGGGCGCTGGCGCGAGCCGCCAATGTACCGCTGCTGGAGGCGGACGGAGGGCTGGAGGACTGGTTGCCCGCCGCACTGGAAAAGGGGCACGGGCTGGTGGTCCTGAACGACTGTCGCCAGGCACAGCAGTATGGCGATACGCAGGAGTGGGGTGAACGGCTCCAGGAACTGGAACGGCAGTGGTGGGCACCCTTGCAGGCATTGCGCGCGCAGGGCCGTCTGCAGCGCGTCATGCTTCAGGCCCCGCCGGGTGCGGCGTATCATATCAACGCACCACGCTGGTGGGAGCGGCTGCGCCGGCCGCGGCCACTACGTCAGTACCTGGTCTCGTGACCGATTGCTGTAGGAGCGGCCTTTGGCCGCGAATTTGCTTGCCAACCATGTTCGCGGCCAAAGGCCGCTCCTACATCCTACTCAAGTACAGGCAGACGACATGAGCCATCGCATCGTGCGCCGTCCCATCGACCCGGAAGCGGCGCGACGTTTCCCCGACCTGCATCCCGTGCTGGGGCGTATCTATGCCGCGCGCCAGGTCGCCACGCCGATGGAACTGGAAACCAGCCTGCAGGGCCTGCATCCGCCGGAACTGCTTGGAGGGCTACCCGCGGCCCTGGACCTGTTGGAGGAGGCACTGCGCGAACAGTGGAACATCCTGGTCATCGGCGACTTCGATGCCGATGGCGCCACCAGCACCGCCCTGTGCATGCGTGGCCTGCGTCTGCTCGGTGCGAACCATCTGGATTACCTGGTACCCAACCGTTTCGAGTATGGCTATGGCCTGACGCCGGAGATCGTGGCGGTGGCGGCCGGGCGCAAGCCGGACCTGATCCTCACCGTGGACAATGGCGTGTCCAGTATCGACGGCGTGGCCGCGGCCAAGGCGCTGGGCATCCACGTGCTGGTGACGGATCACCATTTGCCCGGTGCGCAATTGCCTGCCGCCGATGCCCTGGTCAACCCCAACCTGCCGGGTGATCCCTTTCCCAGCAAGTCTCTCGCGGGCGTGGGTGTGGCCTTCTACGTGCTGCTGGCGTTGCGCACGCGGCTGCGGGAACGGGACTGGTTCACCCGGCAGAAACTGACGGAACCCAACCTGGCACAACTGCTGGACCTGGTGGCCCTGGGCACGGTGGCCGACGTGGTGCCCCTGGATCGCAACAACCGCATCCTGGTGCAGCAGGGCCTGGCGCGCATCCGCGCCGGCCAGTGCGTGCCGGGTATCCGGGCCTTGATCGAGGTGGGCGGGCGCACCCCGGCACGCCTGGTGGCCGGAGACCTGGGCTTCGTGGTGGGCCCGCGCCTCAATGCCGCCGGACGCCTGGTGGATATGGCCCATGGCATCGAATGCCTGTTGACCGACGACCCCGCCGAGGCGCTGCGCATGGCCCGGGAACTGGATGATCTCAACCGTGAGCGACGCGAGATCGAGGCAGACATGCAGATCCAGGCGCAGGCCACCCTGGAACGACTCAGCCTCGACGAAGACCGTCTGCCCATGGGCCTGTGCCTGTATGACCCCGATTGGCACCAGGGCGTAATCGGTATCCTCGCTTCCCGCATCAAGGACCAGGTACATCGTCCGGTGATTGTCTTCGCGGCGGCGGGCGAGGGGGATATCAAGGGTTCGGCCCGCTCGGTGCCCGGGGTGCATATCCGCGATGTGTTGGATGCCGTGGCCGCCCGCCATCCCGGCATGATCCGCAAGTTCGGCGGTCATGCCATGGCCGCCGGCCTTCGGATCAGGCGCGAAAACATCAACGCGTTCCGCCGGGCCTTTGACGACTGCATTTTAAAAGCGCACCCGCACGTTGTATTTCAGCCGCAGTTGGTCCTGGATGCCGATCTGCCGTTTGACCGGATATCCGATCAGTTGACCGATGAACTCGAACGTCTTCAACCCTATGGGCAGCAGAATCCGGAGCCGCTGTTTTGCGCCACCGGAATTCGTGTGGCTTTTTCCAAAACCCTCGGGGAACGCCACCGGCGTATGGCACTCATTCAACCGGGATCGAAAACCGGCAAAAAGATCCCGGCCATGCACTTCAACATTGATCCGTCAATGCCGCAGCCCGATTATTTTGAACGAATTGCCTACCGATTACGCTGGAATTATTACAACGGGAACAAATCGCTGCAACTCATTGTGGAAGAAACGGAATGAGAAGAGTTTTCACTTGAAATCCGCACCTTTTGTAATTAAGATGCAACTCGCAAATTCACATTTATCATTATTATTTATGGAGGAAGAGGAAATCCGCCATGGGAAAACTATTCAGTAATAACGGCGAATCACGTCTGTTATCCCGCATCGAATCTTCAAAGGAATATGAGCGGCGCCGGGCGATCAAAGCCGTGGGGGACGCCATCGAACCGTTGAGCAAATCGATCGCCAATAGACTGGTCGAAAAAGAACTGGTCGAAACCAACAACAAAAATGCTTTAGAAGAACAACTCAACTACTGTCTTGAAAAGTTGAGCCGGGCAGATGATTTCGACGTCGACTTCCAGATTGCACCGTTTCGCACCATTGTATCCTCGCCGCATGTAGTGAGCCTGTATGTGACGGCATTTGTAATCGAGCAATTGATCAAACACAAGGATATCGTTGATATATACGGTTCGGATGAGGAGATTTACAACGCCATCCACCGGCAGGTGGAAAAACATCTGATCACCTGATGCCGCCGCTGTTCAATCCCCGGTTGATCCATCCGCCCACCGGAGACCCCGCTCTTTTCGTGCCGTTTTCATTCAAAAAACGGGCTTTGATTTTTGATCTGGGTGATCTGAGCACCCTTTCGCCCCGCGACCTGCTCAAGATCACCCATGTCTTCGTCACCCATACCCACATGGACCATTTCATCGGGTTCGACCAGCTCCTGCGCATCCTGCTGGGGCGGGAAAAAACGCTTCACCTGTTCGGCCCCGCAGGATTTCTGGCCAATGTCGAGGGCAAACTTGCCGGATATACCTGGAACCTGGTGGAAAACTACGAGAACCCGCTGCATCTGGTGGCAACCGAGGTGCTGCCCGATCGGCTTAAACGGCGCCGGTACGATTGCCGGAACCGGTTTTTCCCCGAGGCAGCCGAACCGGAAACCCGTTCGGACCGGCTGCTCGATGAACCGGCCTTTTATGTGGAAACCGCCATTCTCGAGCATGACATCGCCTGTCTCGGCTTTGCCGTCAAGGAGCATTACCACATCAACATCCGGAAAGACACGCTCATCGAACTGAGCCTGCCGGCCGGTCCCTGGCTCTATGAATTCAAGCAGGCGCTCTATGATGATGTACCGCCGGAATCACTGATTTCGGTACCCGGCAACGCTCCGAACGAGCACCGGCAGTTTCGCCTTGGGGAACTGGCCGACAACCTGGCCATCATGACACCCGGACAAAAATTTGCCTATATTACCGATGTATCCTATGACGAACCGAATATTTCAAGGATGGTGAAGCTGGCTGAAAAAGCGGATCATCTTTTCATCGAAGCCTCGTTTCTGGAAAAAGACCGGGAACATGCCGGACAAAAACGGCACCTGACGGCCCGGCAGGCGGGCATGATCGCCGCTCTGGCCGGGGTCGGTCGCTTCAGCCTGTTTCATTTTTCGCCACGGTATGAGGGGCAATACGATCAGCTTCAGTCCGAGGCTCTGGCGGCTTACCGCGAGTTTTGTTGAACGGCGGCCGTGAAAAAACGAACGACCGCTGTAAAGCAGGAGAGCAGAATGAAGCGGTTTTAATCCGGCACTATTTAAATGCAGCGACGTCAACCCCATCCAAGGCGCCCTGGCGCATGATCATCAAGGCCAGATTGTGAACGGCCTTTCGTTTTTCCTCGGAGGTGCGCCCGGGGTAATTGCGGAACGTCAGCACCACGCCGGCTAAAGAAGCAAAAAACGCCTGGGCGTTCAACCGCAGCTGATCGGAGCCTTCGGTCTGGTGAACTATATTGTCGAACATTTTCAAGAAATAACGCTGCACACTGTTGAATTTTTTCAAGGCCTGGGGATTTAATTCGCCCCGGATCATGAAATGAACCATCATCTGGAAAGTGGCTTCATTGTCGATCATGTAATCGACGACGGCAATGGCGAGTTCCTCAATATTGCTGCCACTTTTTACCCGGGCCTGCAGGCGCTGCTCGATTACGTTGATATCCTGTATCAACGCTTCGACGAACAAGTCGTCCCGGCTGGGAAAATAGCGATAGATGGATGCTGCGGAAACTCCGGCTTTAAGCGCGATATCGCGCATTCCGATTTCATGAAAGGATTTTTCTTCAAACAGTTCCATGGCAGCTTTGATGATCAACTGCTTACGGACTTCCCTTTCATCTTCCCTTAACTGCTCGAAAGTGGATTTGTCCGACATAATTCATCCTCCTGAATTTATAGATAAATATCCTAAAAAACCCGTGCAATTTCGCATTATGAATTTAAATCATTTCTTCTATCACAGTTCATTTAAATAAACCACGTTTTTTCCCAAATACAATTTCGATCCGCCTTTCCGGCCGTACGGATTATTGCAATCCGGACATCCGGGGGCTCAATCATCGGCGTATTGATCGTTTATCCGCGCAAACTCATTGACACTGGTCATGAATATGTCGACCAGATCCGGGTCGAACCGCTTGCCGCGCTGCTGTCGAATCAGGTCGATTACCTGACTCAAAGCCCATTTTTCTTTGTAAATCCGCCAGTGCAGCAACGAATCAAATACATCGGCCAGCCCGACAATTCTGCCGAAGATATGAATATTTTCCCCCTTCAGCCCATTGGGATAACCGGTCCCATCCCAGTGCTCATGATGCTGAAATGCGACAATGGCAGCGGCTTTCATGATCGGCCGACTGGAGTTCTTAAAGATTTCATACCCTATGATCGCATGGGTTTTGATCTTCTCGAATTCCTCGCGGGTCAACCGCCCCGGTTTGAACAGGATGTTATCGGGAATCGCCACTTTTCCCACATCATGCATAGGGGCTACCAGCTTGAGCAAATCGGCTTCCTGCCGACTGCGCCCGGCTTTTAACGCCAGCAGGTAAGAAAACTCGGCCACTCGCCTGACGTGGTTCCCGACTTCCCGGGAACGGTTTTCCACGACCTCGCCGATGGTTATCAGCATCTCCTTGTGGGAATCGACAATTTCCTGGTTCAGGTAGATGTTGTCAAAGGCGATGGCCACATTGTTGGAAAAAATCCGGATCAAATCCCGGTCCAGCTTGTTTAACTGACGGCAGCTCTTTAAAAACAGCAGGTTCTGATTGCCGGACCGGGAGGCATAATAGCCCACGAAGATATCATCTTCAAATATGCTCCGCTTTTCCTTAAGCGCCCGGTCGAGGTGATGGCGCACGTCTTCTGGTATATTGTCAATGGATCGATCCACATACCGGGCATATCGACCGGTACCGGCCAATACCGTGAAGCTCTCATTTGCCTCCGAAGCGCTTAATCCCGAAAAATTGACATAAACGGAATCTTCGTCAAGGCGGAGAATGGAAGTCAGCTGCGTCAACACGCCCTGGGCAAAAATCTTAAGGGAGCGGGTTTCAAACAGTCTGCCGGATGAGCGGATGATCTGCTCCAGACCGAGTCGATTTTTTTCGATCGTCCGCAAATCGCGGTAGGAACGAAGGGCCGTCGTTATGGTCGTAAAAAGCTTCTGGACGGTCAGTTCGGTCTTTTCTTTGTATTCATTAATATCGTAATTGATGATGACATCTTTTTCCGGTGCCTTCCCCGGCTGACCGGTTCGCAGTATTATCCTTACAAACCGGTTGTCCAGATCATTACGGATAAAGTGGGCGGCCTGAAGCCCGGCATCATCGGTTTCCATGACGACGTCGAGCAGAAGAACAGCCGTGTCCGGATGTTCGGAAATAAGCCGGCAGGTTTCAGCTGCCGAACCGGCACTGAAGAATTTCAGACCTCGCCCTTCGAATTCATAGTCGCTTAAGACCATTCGCGTCACATTATGCACCTCGACCTCGTCATCAGCTATAATGACCTTCCAGTCTTTCTGCCGGCAGGCATGAGCCTCTTGCTGTCCGGCAACAGATTCGGCACTTCCAGATAGGCGATTCATAAGCGATTCCGTTTTTATCCGAGTCGTCGAGTCCGAAAAATGTTATGAACACGACCACTAATTCATCGGGACAAGATAGATAAAAGAGTGTTTTTTGGGGTATTTCCAAAATGACTGATTTTTGTATTGATAGTATCACCAGATGCTTATTATTTGCAAGCAATCTTCTGGAGAAATTCTATCGGAAACTTGACCCTAACTATGTCTTCAGCTCTTAAGACAAGGCTGTAGTATTCGAGTGGATTATAAGATGTTACAAAGCAGAAGACGAGATGATTCTATATCCTATAAAGTCAGCTGCAAATACAAGATCACCATTTCACCGGGATTCTGACCGTGTGCCCCGCCTTGTTACAAAACAGCAGATGCCCGTTGGTCCGACCGTACAGGTAAATTTTTCGCGTGATATCGACATCTTTTTTGCAATATTCAACGATTTGATCAATGCGCCCCTCCTTCCACCACTTCAACGCCTGGAGACCGTCGGCGCTCTTTTCCGTTTTGAGGCAGATCCGGGCCAGATGATCCAGGGTCAGCCGATACCCGAGATGGCGGTGGACATCTTCCAGAATATCGAGGGTCGGCAGCCCGCGGTGGCAGAAATTGCCGCATCCGCCGATCACGGCATAGTCAAACCGTTTGATATTGAACCCGACAATCAGATCGAGCGATTTCAAATGGTCGATTAACACTTCGACTTCTGTTTCCTGGTACACGAAATAATTGTCGGTTTGCGCCTCATAGAGCACGGCGCAACTGATCCCCATCCGGTGGGCCTGTCCCCACCCCCCGACTTCCTCCGCGGAACGCCGGGTTTCAATATCGAGCACCCCAAAGTTGCAAAGCGGTCCGGGGGTATGGACCGGCCGGGGTAAACAGGATGCCACCGGTCCGGCAATCTGGATTTCCGGTTCTGCTGCATACCGGCAGTTTCCCGCACCGTCGAAGTTTCCTGTAACGTCGAAGTTTCCATTGATCAGCCGATGCAGGATGAATTCGGCCGACGTCTTGTCTATGGGACGGTTGCCCGACCCACATTTCGGGGAATGAACACAGGCGGGGCAGCCGGTTTCACAGGGGCAGTCCGAAATTATCTTAAGCGCTTCCGCCAGCAAACGGTCGGCCTTTTCAAACGCGCTGCGGCACAGGCCGATGCCGCCGGGAAAGGCATCATAGATGAATACGGCCGCACTGCCCACCTGGGGATGAAACGGAATCGAAATTCCTCCCAGGTCGTTTCTGTCGCACAACATGAACAACGGACTGATTCCGATAGCCGCGTGTTCTGCGGCGTGAATGCCTCCCATGAAATGCATCTGTTCGGTTTCCGCCGCCTTCTGGATCGGTTCGGGAATCGTAAACCAGAACCCCTCGGTTTCAAACATCTGGGGCGGCAGATCCAAAGGCAGTATATTGATCCGTTTCCTGTCGCGTATCTGCAGCTTTTCATAGCCGGTGACCTGGTCGGTCACCTTTAACCGGCCGAAGAAAACCCGGGTTCCCCCGACGATTTTCTGTTCGTAGATTTCCAGGATTTCTGTCTGCTTGTTGCTGCGCACCCGGGTGTAGTAGTGGGGATTGGCCCGGGAAACTGTAACGGTGCAGGTTTCAGGATCAAGCCGGTCGACCCGCCAGGTTTCGCCATGGTGCAGATAAATCGCGCCGGGATGGGTTTCCCGAAACGCCCGGAATCCGTCGACTTCCCCCATGTGCTCACCACTCGGGCCGTCCAGGATATTAAAGCGGCTTCCCGATCCGCGCAGATCGATATGACGGTGGGGTGCCTTGCGGGCGGAATAATAAGTACGCCCATCGGCACTGCACAGCAGTTCCCCTCGTTTATCCAGATCCGCCAGGCACTGCCGGACCACCGGACGGTCATAGAGAGGATCATCAACGGCCAGCGGCATTTCCGCTGCCGCACAGACCAGGTGCCGGGCCAGGATTTCGGCATTGTCCGGGTTGACCATAGCCGTTTCGGGCTCCCGGGTAATAAATTCGTCGGCATGCCGGAGGATATACTGATCCAGGGCATCTTCGCCGCCGATAAGGATGACGGCCGAATCCCTGCCGCTGCGCCCTACCCGGCCGCCACGCTGCCGGGTGGCCATTACCGTCCCCGGATATCCAACCAGGATGCACAGATCCAGATCCCCGATATCAATGCCGAGTTCAAGGGCGCTGGTCGAAATCACGGCCAGCAGTTCCCCGGACATCAGCTGGCCTTCGATCTGCCGGCGTTCTTCTGCCAGGAACCCCGCCCTGTAGGCGCTGATACGGCCGGCAAACGGTCCCTTGACGCTCCCCGCCCACATGGCGATCAGCTCTGTCATCTTCCGGGACTGGGAGTAGACGATGGTGCGCAGCTGCCGGTGCAGAGCGGCTTTTAAAAGAAGGATGGCCGTATGGGGGGGGCCGTCGAGGGGATTGATGAAGACCAGGTGCCGGTGCCCTTCGGGGGCGCCGGTTTCGGTTATGGAACAGACGTCCAGACCGGTCAGGTTTCCGGCGAGTTCCGCGGGATTGGCAATGGTTGCCGAACTGAAGATGAAAACAGGATCGGCGCTGTATTCGGCGCAGATCCGCCGGAATCGTCGCAGCACCTGTGCCATGTGCGAGCCGAGCACCCCGCGATAGGTGTGGACCTCGTCGATAATCACGTACTTGAGGTTGGCAAAGAATTCGGCCCATTTGTCATGATGGGGCAAAAATCCCAGGTGAAGCATTTCCGGATTGGTCAGGATCACATTGGGGGGATGTTCCCGGATTTTCTTCCGGCGCCAGGCGGATGTGTCGCCGTCATATATGGCGGCCGTCGGCGCATGGCCGTAACAGAAAGCCGCCGCTTCGTTAAACGCGCGGAACTGGTCCTGCGCCAGGGCCTTTAATGGAAAAAGGTAGACTGCCCGGGCCTGCGGATCATCCATAATCCGATCGAGCACCGGAAGGTTGTAGACAAGCGTTTTACCGCTCGAGGTCGGGGTGCTC
>JAGXHH010000006.1 GCA_024636355.1 Desulfobacteraceae bacterium
GTGCGGCCCGGGCCGTCTCCCGGGTCAAACCGATCATTGTGCTCAAAGCGGGTCGGACCCGGGCGGGAGCAGCGGCGGCGGCTTCCCATACAGGTGCACTGGCCGGAGAAGACGCTGTTTATGATACGGCATTCCAGCGTGCGGGAATCGTCCGGGTCCGGACATTTGCCGAGCTGTTCGATTGTACCGCTTTTCTGGGCAAGCAGCCGCGTCCGCGCGGTTCCGCATTGGCCATCGTCACCAATGCCGGCGGTCCCGGGGTAATGGCCGCCGATGCACTGGCGGATTATGGAATGGAGACGGTTTGCCTCAAAGACGGAACGATCCGGGAGCTTGACGCCATTCTGCCGCCGTTCTGGAGCCACGGAAACCCGGTCGATATACTCGGCGATGCTTCTGCCGAACGGTACCGGATGGTGGTCGATATCCTGGCCAAGGCGCCGGAAGTCGACGGGCTGCTGATCATGTTCGCCCCCCAGGCGATGTCTGATCCGGTGCAGGTGGCAGAGGTGCTTTCGCTCCAGCTGAAGGAAAAACCTTTTCCGGTGTTTACCAGCTGGCTGGGCGGTCTCGACGTGGAGCCGGGCCGGGATGTCTTCAACAGGGCCGGTATCCCGACGTTCGATTCGCCGGAACGGGCCGTGCGGGCCTTTGTCGACCTTTACCGGTACGCCCGGAATATCGAAACCCTCCGGCAGATTCCGTCCAAACTGCCCCGGAAACTGACGTTCGACCGGCAGGCGGCGCAATCGATTATATCCGTCGGGTTAACGCGGCCGAGTGGCCTGCTCACCGAGGTTGAAGCCAAATCGCTTCTGGACGCCTACGGCATACCGGTCAACCCGACGCAAACGGCAACCGATGCCGGAAAGGCGGTGGCTCTTGCCGACAGGATCGGGTATCCGGTGGTGCTGAAAATTCATTCCACCCGGATCACCCACAAATCGGATGCGGGATGCGTTGCGCTCGAACTTGGGGATGCGGATGCGGTCCGGAGCGCATTCGATGACATACGGAGGAATACGTTGCGCCTGGACAGCGATAGGTTCGAGGGGGTGAGTGTCCAGAAGATGCTTCCCCGTCCGGAATACGAACTGATCGCGGGCGCCGTAAAAGATCGGGATTTCGGGCCGGTTCTCCTGTTTGGTTCGGGGGGGACGTTAACGGAAATTATAGCGGACCGTTCCATCGCGCTCCCCCCTTTAAACCGGCTCCTTGCCCGTCAAATGATCGAAGGTACGAAAATTTTCAGAATACTCCAGGGTTATCGGAATCGTCAGCCGGTCGACCTGGTGCAAATCGAGGAGATACTGATCCGCCTGTCGCAGCTGGTGACCGATTTTTCTGAAATCGAGGAGATCGACATCAACCCCCTGATCGTGACCGGCGGCCGGGTCCAGGCCGTCGATGCCCGGGTAATCGTAAAACCGTCAGCGGTCGAAGCGCCGCTTCACCTGGTAATCAGTCCGTATCCGAACGAGTATGAGGAGCAGCTCGATATCGCAGGGGTCGGAAATGTGCTGGTTCGCCCGATCCGGCCCGAAGATGCGCCGCTTCTGGTCGAACTTTTTGGTTCCCTGTCGGAGAAAAGCGTTTATTTCCGGTTCTTCAGTCCCATGAAACGGTTGCCGCACGACATGCTGGCCCGGTTCACCCAGATCGATTACGACCGGGAGATTGCCATCGTGGCGATTCTCCCGGCAGAAGAGGGTGAACGGATGATCGGCGTCGCCCGGGTGATCATGGAATATAACCGCAAGTCTGCCGAATTTGCCGTGGTGGTCCCCGATGCCTGGCATGGAAAGGGGATTGGGGCCGCCTTGCTGAAACGGTGCCTGGCCATTGCCGAAACCCGGAATATCGAAACGGTATGGGGCCTGGTATTGCCCGGTAATACCGGGATGCTGGCACTGGGCCGTAAACTCGGTTTCACCGTCAAGCGCTTTCCCAATCAATTCGAGCTGACCCTGAACCTGCGGCAGGCGTAAACCGAAATATCCCTGACTCCTGGATTCCCTGTTTGATGGATCCAGGCATAGCCCTTTGCCTCTGACCTGGCCCGGAGGACCATGTACTTAAAGATCGACCAGCAATTCACGGTGAAATGTGTCTGTGATTAACGGGCGACCACGTAGGAGCGGGCCATGCCCGCGAAAATGCATCCGCCATCGCGGGCATGGCCCGCTCCTACAGAGCCTTTCGACGTTCACCGGGAATTGCTGAAGATCGACTAAATCGCCCACCCCGGTTTTTTCCTTTCTGGCAATACCTCGCCGGATGTAAAAAAAAATTTTTACAAGGTGGAAAACATTGGCGCCGGGTTTGTCTTCCGGGGCCCGGAAAAACCTGATCTGCCCGACCCTGCGATTCCGGGTGCCCCCGGTCTGATGCAATGTTTTTCTGACTATATACGGCCGTTAGCAGCCCCCCACCGTGGTAGATCATACAGTTGGCGACAATGTAAGCGCACGACAAGCGACAAGGCTACAAGTCCTTTTACGCTGTACGCCCATAACATGATATGTTATAAAATCCGAGTTATTCCTGCAATTGGTAGATCTGAACCTCTGGAACGGTTGCGGATCTGGCCTGTATCTTGCACATTCAGGTCCCGAAGCAGCCAATAAAAATCGGGGAACGGTTGTTCTCCTGCAAATGTCATTACAGGAAATATGGATAACATGGCCGGTAAACACAAAAACGGTTCGTATTACAAGCTGCTGACCCGGAACATGATCCTGACGGTGATCATCGTGTCGTTTACGCCGATGATACTGGTCATCGGCATTCTGTTATACGAATTCAATATCGCCTATCATGAAAAAACGCATGCCCACCTTGTAGAACTGGTCCAGAAGCACAAGCAGGATATCGACACGTTCCTGAAGGAAAAGCTGGCGAATATCGAATTTCTCGCCGGAAGCTACAGTTTCGATCAGTTGACGGAAAAGAACTTTCTGAAACTCCAGCTCCAGGAATTGCGGGCGAAATACGGCGATGTGTTTGTCGATCTGGGAGCCGTCGATGAAAACGGCAACCAGATCGCCTATGCGGGGCCCTATGAGCTGCAGAATGTCCGGTATTCGGAATCCGACTGGTTCAGGGCCGCCATCGAAAATCCGTATTATATCAGTGATGTCTTTATGGGCCTCCGGGGCAGTCCCCATTTTATCATTACGGTCCGGAAGCAGTACCGGGGAGATCCCCACATCCTTCGGGCCACCATCGATTTCAGGGCCTTCAACCAGTTGGTGGAAAACCTGCGTGTCGGGAAAACCGGTTACGCGTTCATCTTGAACCGGAAAGGTGAATTCCAGACCCGCCCGCCGGCCGATAGAACACTTTGTAAAAGCTGCTACGGGTATTTTATTGAACGGATGGAGAAAAGCGATCCATCGGTGCTTATCATGAACTTGACCGAGCCAACGGGTACGGAAAACATCTATTCCGTGGCGGGACTGAAAAACGGGGAATGGCTGTTGATTCTCAAGCAGGAGACAGCCGATGCCTTCTCTGACATCTCCAGAATGGTCCGGATCGGTATCCTCATTTTCTGTTTCGGTGCCGCCGGAATTCTCCTGATGGCCTTTTTTCTTTCCAGGCGGATGGTCCGACGGGTCGCCCGAGCGGATAAGGAAAAAGAGACGCTCAATCAGCAGATGATCGAAACCGGCAAGCTGGCAACCGTCGGGGAACTTGCCGCCGGGATTGCCCATGAAATCAATAATCCGGTGGCGATCATGGTGGAAGAAGCCGGCTGGATCGGCGACCTGCTCGAAGACGAGGATCTGGGCGAAAGTGAAAATCAGGGGGAAATTCTTCGGGCCCTGTCCCAGATCCGGACGCAGGGGCGGCGCTGCAAAGAGATCACCCACAAACTGCTCAGCTTCGCCAGGAAGACCGATTCCACCATAAAGGATGTGCAGATCAACGATCTCATCAGGGAAATCGTGGCGCTTTCCACACAGATGGCGAAATACAACAAGGTGACGATTACCACGGAGTTTCATCCGAACCTGCCGTATGTGATGCTCTCCCCCTCGGAAATGCAGCAGGTAATGCTCAACCTGATCAATAACGCCATGGATGCCATGGAAAAGACCGGGGGCACGGTTCATATCGCCACCAAGCTGAGCCAGCTGGAAAAGGAACACATTGTCATCACGGTTGAGGACGATGGCCCCGGGATTCCGGAAGCGAACCTGTCCCGGATTTTTGATCCGTTTTTTACCACAAAGCCGGTGGGCCGTGGAACCGGGCTTGGACTGTCGATCTGTTACGGCATTATCCAGAAAATGGGTGGGAAAATCGATGTGCAATCTGCGCTGGGAGAAGGCACGCGGTTTCGCATCTGGATACCGTTTCAAAAATCCGACCGGGCAGTGCAGGAAACAGTATCGAACTGACAGGAATGAAAGGACGCAGGTGCTGCACCTGCGAATGACACCATAAAATTTTTGAATTTAAGAACAAGGAGAAGAGATGATCGGTAATCCTTTTGTGATGCTGGTGGATGACGAAGTCGATTTCGTGGAAACCATGACCAAGCGGCTGCAGAAACGGGAATTGAAGGTCATAGCTGCACACAGCGGCGAAAAAGCGCTCGATATGCTGGCTGAAAATCAAAATCTGGAAGTGGTGATCCTCGATGTGAAGATGCCCGGAATGGATGGGCTTGAAGTGTTGCCTCAGATTAAGAAGCGATTCCCCCTGGTGGAAGTGATTATGCTCACCGGACATGCCACCATCGAATCGGCGATCGAAGGAATGAAGGCCGGCGCATTCGATTACCTGATGAAGCCGTGCGATATCGACACCCTGCTTGCAAAGGTCGAAGAAGCGGCCGGAAAAAAGCGGGCGCATGCTGAAAAAATCGAAAAGGCCCGGTTGGAAAAAATCATGTCGACGCATGGCTGGTAATGGATAAATTTCAATTTTCCATCGGGGGGCCCTGCCATGAAAAAAGAGTCGAAACCGATCCGGCTCCTGCTGGTAGATGACGAGGA
>JAGXHH010000058.1 GCA_024636355.1 Desulfobacteraceae bacterium
ATCGTCGGCAGCGTCAGATGTGTATAAGAGACAGGTTTCGGGGCAATCGTGATTTCCGGCATCCGGCGCATCGTTTTTGCGTATGAGGATGTCATGGGCGGAGGCACGGCATGCGCACTCGAGGCCCTGCCCCCCTTGTACAGAGAAAGCCGGGTTGCCGTGGTGCCCCATGTTCTGCGGGAAGAAAGCCTGGCCCTGATGCAGACCTTTTTTGCGAACCCCGGCAATACGTATCTCACCGATACCCTGCTGGCTCAATACACCCTGAATCAGTAAACGCATCATCAGGAGACACGTTTTCAGTGACCCAACCGGACCCGACCCCAAAACCGCCGATTCCCGAGTGCCTCCAAAGCCGGGTTGTGGACCGGCTCGACGCCTGCCGCCAGGCAGCCGTTCGTGAGGGCATTCTGCTGCCGGACACTCCGGAATTTGCAAGCGATTACGGCCATGTGGTCGCATTGAGCGAATTTGTGGCCCGAAGCGGCAGCCGCAAACCGGCCCTGTTAAAGCAACTGCTCGACAGTTCGGATCTGGCCCGCACCTATGAGCTTGGGGAATACGGCCGCCGGGTTAAGGCCGTCTGCGATGCGGCGGAAGACGAAAGCGCCCTGATATCGGCCATACGGCGTCTGCGCCAACGGGAAATGGTCCGCATCGCCTGGCGGGATCTGTCCGGGCGGTCCGATTTGTTTGAAACCATGACGGACCTGTCGGCGTTTGCCGATGCCTGTCTGATTCATGCCCTTGATTTTTTGCACCGGCGACTGTGTGCCACATGCGGATACCCGGTGTCGGCCGACGGGGCGCCCCAGCAGCTCGTCATCATCGGCATGGGCAAGCTCGGCGGCTTTGAGCTCAATTTCTCATCGGATATCGATCTGATTTTCGCGTTTCCCGAAGCCGGAAAAACGGTCGGCGCAGATACTTCCATATCGAACGAGGATTTTTTTACCCGGCTTGCCCGACGGGTCATCGATGTGCTGGGCAAGACGACGTTTGACGGCTTTGTCTTCAGGGTCGATACCCGCCTGCGCCCCTATGGGGATGCCGGACCGCTGGTCATGAGCTTTGACGCCATGGAAAATTACTACCAGATGTTCGGCCGGGCCTGGGAACGCTACGCCCTGATCAAGGCCCGCATCGTGGCCGGAGACTTTGTCGCCGGAAAAGAACTGTTCGACCGGTTGCGGCCGTTTGTTTACCGGCGGTACCTCGATTACGGCACCTTTGAATCGCGCCGGGAGCTCAAGCACAAAATTGAACGCGAAGTGATCCGCAAGCGGCTGGAAAACAACATCAAGCACGGTTCCGGGGGCATCCGGGAGATCGAGTTTTTCGGCCAGATTTTTCAGTTGATCCGGGGGGGCATCGATCCGCGTTACCAGGAAAGAGGGCTGCTGAAAGTGCTTCGGGTGATGACCGGGGAGCGGTGCATCACCGGGCAAGTCCATGAAGAGCTGCTGTCCGCCTATATTTTTCTGCGCAATACCGAGCACCGGCTCCAGATGTATGACGACATGCAGACCCACTCGCTGCCGGCAGACGATATCGGCCGGATTCGCCTGGCTTTCGGTATGGGATTCGATTCATGGGCGGCGTTCCACGATCGGCTCAGCGGGCACATGACCCGGGTCCATGGCCATTTTCACGAGTTGCTCTCTCCCGAAACGTCTGTCCGGGAAAATGAAGAAGCCGGGCTGATCGAAAGCGTCTGGCAGGACCCGGATGATTTCGAGCGCAATCGGCAGATATTAGCCGATGCGGGATTCCGGGATGTCGATGAAGCCCTCGGCCTGCTCGGGCAGTTGCGGCATACGGCCGAAGTCGATGACATCGGAAGCGTGGCTCTTGAGCGGCTCGATCGGCTGGTGCCGCTGCTTTTAACGTACACGGTCCAGACCGACCATCCCGACGTGGTGTTAAAGCGGATTATCCCGTTGATCGAATCGGTCCTGCGGCGCAGCGTCTATATCGCCCTGCTCCTGGAAAACCCGGGCGCCCTGGAGCACCTGATCCGCCTGGCCCGGATCAGTCCCTGGATCGTTTCGTTTTTAAGCCGCCACCCCCTGCTGCTCGATGAACTGCTCGATGTGCGCACGCTGTATGCGCCGCTGCCCAAAACGGCCCTGGAAGAAGAACTGGCAAGTCGTCTCGACCGGATGCCGGAAGGCGATATCGAACGGCAGATGGACGAGGTCCGGGTCTTCAAACAGGTCAACACTTTCCGGATTGTGGCCGCCGATGTTACCGGCAACCTGCCGTTGATGAAAGTCAGCGACCGGCTGACCTACCTGGCCGAAACCGTGCTCGATGCCGCACTGTCGATCGCCTGGCAGCAGCTGGTGGAACGTTACGGAAGGCCGTCCCATTTATCCGGCGCCCCGGAGGATGAAATGGGGTTTGCCACCATTGCCTACGGCAAACTCGGGGGGCTCGAACTCGGCTACGGGTCGGACCTGGACCTGGTATTCCTGCACACGGCCACGCGGGGGGAAACCGAAGGGGGGCGGTTTAGCGGCATCTACAATTCCGAGTTCTACGCCCGCCTGGGTCAGCGCATCATCCATTTTCTATCTGCGCCCACGGCGACCGGCAAACTCTACGAAGCCGACATGCGGCTTCGCCCCAGCGGAAACGCCGGCGTGCTTGTCAGCCAGATCGATGCCTTCGAGGAATACCAGCTCCGGGATGCCTGGAACTGGGAGCACCAGGCCCTGATCAAAGCCCGCCCCATTAACGGTGATGCCCGTGTCACCGCCCGGTTTGCCGATATTCGCAAACGCATCATTACCATGACGCGTGACCCGGATGCGCTTCGGCAGGCAGTTGTCGGGATGCGGGAAAAAATGCGAAACGCCCATCCCGGCACACCAAAGGGGCGATTAAACCTGAAGCAGGATACCGGTGGGATTGTCGATATTGAATTTCTGGTGCAATACCTGATCCTGGCCCATGCCGGGGATCACCGGGCGCTCATCGAGTGGACGGACGTGGTCCGGCAGCTCAATGCATTGGCCCTGGCTGGCATTATCGACGACATCACGGCCCATTCCCTCAAGCAGGCCTACCTGATCTACCGGTATTTCGTCCACCGGTTAAACCTGCAGGAAAAGCCGGCCATACTGCCGGAAAAGCGTTTCCAGGAATTGCGGCGACGGGTGTGCCGTATCTGGGACCGGGTCCTTTTAGAAGGTGTCAGCTGAACAGGTAAAACCCGATCACATTGTCAAGATGATGGCGCCGATAAAATTTCACACCGGCAAAGGGAGGGGCGATGTTTTGAACGAGGACATCCCTGTTGATCAACGTTTGCCGGGTATCATCGAGCATGAATTCGACATTGATCAGGTCGCCGATGCGAAAGTCGGGCATCGTGTTAAACCGCAGGCGCACCCCGTTGCGGGAAATATTGACTACGGTCATGGATCCCCGGCAGGGTGCGGACATGCCATGGGGCGGATCAAAGGTGAAGGTGCCTCTCAGGAGGACCGGCTTGCGATGCTGCTGCCTTCTTTCAAGGGTGACCGGATAACTGTGGCCGCAGGAACATTTTGCCTGGATGCGGACAGTCCGGTCCCGGTCCATATAGCGGGAGGCATCTACCACCCGGCTCTTGCTGCATTGGGGGCAGTTGAGCGTTACGGTATTGTCGGAATCGATGAACAGCTTTGTTGTCATCTGTTGCCTTCTTGGGAACGAAAAGATCAGGGAAATCGATTGTTCAGGATGTGGATTTTTACCGGAATATCGTAGTTTCGTCAAATAGTTTAACAGAAAAAAACGTTAGTCGTCGTTTAATTTTACTTAAAAATAGTAGAACAAGTTACATCAGCAGAAAAGGAGCAATTATGAAAAAAATTGAAGCAATTATAAAACCGTTCAAGTTGGATGACGTCAAGGAAGCGTTGACCGACATCGGCATCCAGGGGATGACCGTTTCCGAAGCAAAGGGGTACGGCCGGCAGAAGGGACACAAGGAAGTCTACCGGGGGGCGGAATATGCCGTCGATTTCGTTCCCAAACTGAAGATCGAAATCGTGGCTGATGACGATATGGTCGAAAAAGTCATTGAGACCCTGCAGAAGGCTGCCTATACCGGCAAGATCGGGGATGGTAAAATCTTCGTCTCCCGGATCGATGACGCCATCCGCATCCGGACGGGCGAGCGGGGTAAAAACGCTCTTTAGCGGCAACTGTTTACAGATAAAAACCCCGAAACACGCAGCAGCAAAGCGTGTGCTCGGGGTTTTTTGTTCTTGGGAGTAAAAAGGTGCCCGGATGTTGAATGGATGGTTATCAAGGAGTTTTGAAGGGATTACGAATCTGCAATTGCTGATCGATCAGCAGACCATCCTGTTCGTCAGTGATACAGACGCGGATTGATCCCGTACCTCTGGGCCTTGTAGGCGATTTTGCGGATTGTGGAGCCGAGGGTTTTGGCCGCCTGGGACATGTTGCCCCGGGTGTGTTTGAGCGCGTCGATGATCATTTCCTTCTCGAGTTTTTCAACGGCATCTTCGAGGGTATTGGATGGAAGCGTATCGGATTCGGCCCCGGTCTGCAGCGTCGGCGGCAGGTGATAGCTGTGGATCACTTTGCCATCGCACAGCAGGACGGATCGCTCGATGCAGTTTTCCAGTTCGCGTACATTGCCCGGCCAGTGATAGGCCATGAGCATGTCAATGGCCGGTGTGGAAAACCGGACGATGTCCTTTCCGTTTTCCCGGGTGTACTTTTCGAGGAAAAAATCGGCTAATGCTAGAATATCGGTTTTGCGTTCCCGGAGCGGCGGGAGATAGATCGGAAAAACATTTATCCGGTAGTACAAGTCGCTGCGAAACAGGTTTTCCGCCACCGCCTGCTCCAGGTTCTTGTTGGTGGCCGCCACGATCCGCACATCGACCTTGATGGTCTTGTTGCCGCCGACCCGCTCGAATTCCCGTTCCTGGAGGACCCGCAGCAGTTTGGTCTGGACGTCCTGGGTGATCGATCCGATTTCGTCGAGAAACAGCGTCCCCTTGTCGGCAATCTCAAACTTTCCCGCTTTCTGGTGAATGGCCCCGGTAAATGCCCCTTTTTCATGGCCGAACAGTTCGCTTTCGATCAGGTTGGCCGGAAGGGCTGCGCAGTTTATCTTTACAAACGGATGGGTGGCCCGGCGGCTGTTGTAATGGATCGCATTGGCAACGAGTTCCTTGCCGGTGCCGGATTCGCCGCGGATGAGCACGGTGGCGTTGCTCCGGGCCACCTGGGAGATCATCTGGTAGACCTCGCGCATTTTGTTGCTGTTTCCGACGATGTTCTTGATACGGTATTTTTTTTCGAGCTCCGCCTTGAGGCGCTCGTTTTCAGATGTGAGTTTTTCCTTCTCCCGCTGAATCCGTTCGAGATGGATCACTTTGGTGGCGATCATGGCGGCGACCACGGAAAGAAACTTTTCCCCTTCCATTAACGGATAATTCGCATCAAATGGCTTATCGACGCTCAGCGCCCCGATGACCTGCTGCTCCTTTTTGATCGGTACGCAGATAAACGAGAGGTCCTGCTTCTTCTTTGCCCCTCGGGATTCAGTGCGGTTCAAGAACTGGGCCGATTCGCTGATTCTTCCGATCGAAACGGCCTTGCCTTCCTGAATGACCTGTCCGGTAATCCCTTCGCCGAGCTTGTACTTGCCTTTCTGTATGGCGTTCTGGGAAATGCCGTGGGCGACCTCGACACTGATCTCCTCGCGCAACGGATTTAAAATGGTAATCATGCCCCGGACCATGTTCATGCTTTTCGACAGGATATCGAGCACGTTGTACAAGGACTTTTTTAGGTCGGGGTGCTTGTTCAGCGCCTCGCTGATTTCGTAGAGCAGGCTGATTTCATCAATTTTCGGCATCGGTGGAAAATCGCTTTTTGTGAGTCGGTTGTAATGTCAACTGCAAACCGGGATGTCCTGGCCCGGTGGATCGCACGTCGGCTTTCAGAAGGGGCAGAAGCCGGAATCCTGAATACAGGAGCCGGAATTCATGCGCCGAAAGCCATTAGAATGTCATTCGTCTTTGGCTAAGCCATAGTAAATTTGCCGAAGCGAATCAACACCTGAATTCCGCCTCCTGCTTTTGATAAAACTGTGCCTTGTCCACATACATACGTTGATCGGCCAGTTTGATGACCCTATCGGGTCGGGTTTCATCCGAGCCGGCCAGGCCGATGCTGATCCGGATCGGGCTGCGGGCCGTCTCCGTCAGGTCTGTTGCGCAAGGGATTGTCAGGCCGGCCTCCTTTTCCCGGATGCGGGCAACCAGGCGGGCTGCCTGGTTGCTGTCGGTGGCCGGCAGCAGGATGGCAAATTCATCGCCGCCGATTCGCGAAAGCGTATCGGTTTCCCGGCATACGGTCTTGAGCAGGCCTGCCACACAGTTGATCATCGCATCGCCCTGGTCGTGACCGCAACTGTCGTTGATCGCTTTTAAACCGTTGATATCAATGATCACGATCGAAAAATGGACATTTTTGAACCGGCCGGCATTCTGAATTGCCCGGGAATGCAGTTTTTCGAAAAAGGCCCTGTTGGCCACCCCGGTCAAACCGTCGGTATTGGCAAGGGTTTCGAGCCGGCGCAAAAGGAGCTTGTTCTGGGCGACTGCCGCCACCTGGGCCAAAAAGATCGAGATCACCTGTCGGGTATTCGGGTCGAGGGCTTTGCCCCGGATGATCATCTTGCCGAGCCGCCGGTCCCGTATCATCATCGGAAGAAGGGTCCACAGGGGGGGAGCGGACCCTTCTTCCGCGCCACTGATCCGGAGAAAATCCTGCCGCAGGAGGTCATCGATATTGCGTTCGTCGAGTCCGGAGCGGTTTTCCAGTATCCGTTTCTGTTCCCGTTCGGCCAGCCCGGAAAAGGCCCCGCTTTCCAGGATGCCCGAACGGCCGCCTTCGAGAAGAATGGCAAAACCCAATTCAGGGAACAGGTCCCGCAGCTGGTTGAGAACAAACGAAAACAGCTTGTCAAAGGCATCGATTTCATGAATCCGGGTGGTGGTGTCAAACAGGGTGAGGATAATATGGTTCTGGCGGAGGATCAGTTCGTTTCTGGTTTCAATCTGGAGATTTTTCTCCTCGGATTCCTCCAGGGCTGTATGCAGGGCATGGGTCCGGTTGCTGACCTGCTCTTCCAGGTTTTCCAGGAGCCGGGCGTTTTCGATAAACGGGCCGAGCACGACGGCCAGGTTGGCGAGGATCGCCTTTTCAGCCCGGGAATAGGAGCGATTGCTTGACCTGCTGCCGATAACCAGCAGTCCCTGGAGTTCGTCCCGGTAAAAAACCGGTATCAGGATACCGGCCTGAGCAAGCCAGTCGGATGTATCGGGGCGAAGGGGTGTGTCCGAAACCCACCGGTCGAGTGTCCCGGCGGTGACCATCGGCATCCGTTCCTTTTTCAAGCGCTGGATGACCGGGTGATCCGGGCGGATGCACAGGGGCTGATCCTTTTGGTCCTCAGGGGTGGTATGGGTCGGTCTGGAGAAAAATCCTTTGGAAAAATCCGGGTTCCGGATACTCCACCCGGTAAATTCCCTGCGTTCCTCATTGTGGAAAACCAGGGCGCATCGGGAATTTAAAAATTCGGCAAACAACCATTGTGCGGTGATCCGGCAAAGGGTTTTGAGATGATGTCCGCCGGAGAGTTGATAGGTCAGGTCATTAAAGGCTTTCTTCAGGTAGTTGGGGGAACGTTTGAAGATAAGATCCAAAAGCAGGCTCCATCCCAGGCGCAACGGGATGAACAGAAGCGCGGCGGTTGTGATGCCCGAAACCAGTTTCAAAAACGGCTTTGAATCGGGCAGCAGCGCGGCGGTTGTCAGGCCGGCGGCGACAACTGCCATGAAGTGGCCGGTGTAAAAGAAAACGGTCCGGAGCTGTTGCATGGCCAGGCGCATATTGTATTTAAACAGCCCGTAGGCAAGCAGCAGCAGAGAAATGAAACCAAACGTTCCCAGCGGGTAGACTTCATATCCGTACATGGCCGGGGTATTGGTCAGGCTCAGGGTTGCCGTGCAGAGAAACCCGTAGATAAGAAACCGGATCTTGTCCTTCTGGGACGGATCATCCAGTTGCCGGGAGGTAACCGTCAGCAGCCAGATGCTGTAAAAAAGGGCCAGGAGCCACAGCAGGCTGATAAAAGAATACAGAACGCCCTGCCGGGCGAAAAATCCCCAGTAGTATTCGTACATGCCGATCAGGTAATAGTCGGTGGGTGTAAAGAGCGCAATGACGAAGCCGGTCGCATACGCCAGCCAGACCAGCCACCAGTGATGTTTTTTTTCGCACACCAGGAAGACCAGGTGCAGGTCGGCGCCGAGCAGGACAAGGGCCAGAAAGAAGTGATCGAAACGGGAGATAGCCAGGGCCGTGGCGGAATCCTCGACAATGCCGATGAGCAGTATGTCGAGATTCAGCCCGGCAAATGCCAGGCAGATCAGGGCGAACAGGAGGGTCTCCGTCCGGATCCGTTCGAGCGTCAGGACAAACAGGGACAGAAACGCCGCACAGGTCAGCGACAGGAGAGCCGGTACGCCATAGGGGAAAATCCGGCCGGCGATGAAGCCGGGAGAAAGGTCTTTGACTATCCAGAGGCTTGCCACCCCAAGACCGGTATAAACGGCAATCAGCATGGACTTGAGAAACACGGCCAGATACTGTTCCCGGTGATATGTCCGTAAGGATGCCATGCCCGTTTCTCTGCCACATTTTAACAAAAATGTAAAAAACTATCCGTCAGCTGGTTGAAAAATCGGGGGAGACCGATTAAATAGTGCCTGAACGGGCAACTAAACAGAAGAAAATAAGAGGTGTTTTTTCGCGGCGGCTTTTAAATCGCCCAGGGTGGTTCCATAGAAGTGATCCCCGCCCTCGATAACCTCCAGGGCCGCACGGGGATTCCATCGGGTCAGGAGCTCCCGGATCCGGTCGGGCGGGGCGATCTCGTCGCTGCTGCCGGTAATGACGGCGGTCAGGCAGGGCAATTCGGACAATTCCGAAAAATCGAGCAGGGTCACCGGGGGGGAGACCATTACCATCCGATCGACCGGTGCATCGGCGGCAATATGGGCATTGACCCATGTGCCGAAGGAATAGCCGGCCAGTTCAATCGACTTTGCGCCGATCGCCTTCAGGTAACGGATGGCTGCGAGCACGTCCTGCTGTTCGCCTTTTCCATCCGAAAATTTTCCGCCGCTGTTGCCGACCCCCCGGAAATTAAACCGGAGTGTGGCGTATCCCTTTTCCTGGAAGGCCGATTCAATCGCCGTCACGACGTCATTGCGCATGTTCCCCCCGTAGAGGGGGTGCGGATGGGAAATCACCACGGCCGGGGCGTTTTCGGTAATGTGGACGACCCCTTCGAGCCGGACGCCGTCATCTGTCTGAAAAAAAATGGATTCCATGAATTATCCTGTTTTGGAGAGCAACTGAATCCATTCTCTACCAAAAGCCTCGATTTGCCAGGATTTGAGTTCCTCCACCACCGCAAGGCTTTCCGGTTCCTCCGGGCAGAGTTCGGCGATTTTTCGCATGGCGGCCTTGTTGACGATCATGGCCGGGTCCATTTCGAGCTGGTCGCCTTTCTGGTCGCGCCATTTTTTAAGCGTCTTGATCCGCCGGGTAACGGCAAATGACGTGTGCGGAATGGCTGTCCGGGGATACCGGGGCAGTTCGCCGGATGGTATCATCAGGGCATCGCCAATCGCCTGGACGATCTGCTGGCCGTACATGTGGTACTGTTTTTCACTCAACGACCGGGTGCCGGAAAGTTTGGCGGGGGTGTCGGGTTTGATTGTGGCCAGTTCGAGCAAGGCCTTGCTTCCCAGGATCTTGAATGGAGGACGGTCCTTTTTACGCGCCACTTCCAGTCGGAACTGGAGCAGGTTTTCGAGTACGGCAAGGGTTCGCGGCTCGAGTCTGCCGGCGCCTTTCACCTTGAGAAAAAGGGGCCGATCGCCGTTTTCTTCCGGGTCGTATCGGACGTGAATAATGTCTTCGCCGGTTTCGAGCATCCACTGGTACCGGTTTTTCCGGATCAGACCGTCTTTGAGTTCCCGGTACAGATCGATCAGGCAGCGCACGTCTGAGGCCGCATAGGCGACCATTTCTTCCGGCAGGGGGCGAACCGACCAGTCCTTTTTCTGGTATTTTTTATCCAGAACGACGTCGAAATGCTGTTTTAAGACCGCTTCCAGGCTCGAATGGGAATAGCCGAGAAACCGGCAGGCGAGTTCCGTATCGAACAGGTTTTCGATATGGATTTTGAAATCGCGGTACATGCTGCGTACATCGTAGTCGGCGCCGTGGAATACCTTGACGATATCGGGATTGGCAAAAACGGGCGCCAGGGCGGACATATCGGAAATGTACAGTGGATCGACGATAAAGCAGGCATCTTCGGTGGCGATTTGAATCAGGCAGACCCGTTCCTCGAAGTGGAACATGGAATCGGCTTCCAGGTCGACCCCGATAATCGCTTGTTTTTCCAGCGTTTCTGCCGTGCGTTCAAGATCGGAAACAGTTGCTATATAATGAGGGGCATCGGTAACCATACGGGGTCTTCATTCTTTTTATTGCAAGGCGTGATGAGATTTTTCCTTGACCAGTATATTCATTTCTCTTACATATCCAAGCAACTATACTTGGTATAATTTTCAAATTTTTTCAATATATTTTAACAATTATGAATGGACAGTCAATGATCAATATCACATTGCCGGACGGCAGCACCCGAGAGTTTGACGGTCCCGTCGACGGATTTGCGGTGGCGGGGAGCATTTCCGAGGGGTTTGTACGCAACTGCGTGGCCATGGAAATAAACGGAAAAACCGTCGACATGAGCCGGAAAATTTCGGAAGACGCATCGGTCCGGTTTATTACCAGAAAAGATCCGGAAGGAACCGACGTCCTGCGCCACACCGCCGCACATGTCATGGCCCAGGCCGTATGCAACCTGTACAAGGATGCCATGCTTACCATCGGGCCGGTCATTGAAAACGGCTTTTATTACGATTTCGACATGGGGCCGATCTCGGAAGAGGACTTTCCGAAAATCGAAGCCGAGATAAAGCGGATCGTCAAGGCGAAGCTGCCGATCCGCCGCAAGGAAGTATCGAAGTCCGAAGCGCTTGACTTCTATAAGGACGAGCCGTACAAGCACGAGTTGATCGAGGAGCTCGAAGACGGCACAATTTCGTTCTACAGCCAGGGTGAATTTACCGACCTGTGCCGGGGCCCCCATCTGCCGGATACCGGCTACATCAAGGCGTTTAAACTGATGAAGGTATCGGGCGCCTACTGGCGCGGTGATCCGGAACGGCCGCAGCTGCAGCGGATATACGGCACGGCGTTTTTCGACAAAAAAGAACTCGACGCCTACCTGCATTTCCTGGAGGAGGCGAAAAAGCGCGACCACCGCAAGCTCGGCACCGCACTCGACCTGATCTCCTTTCATGACGAGGCGCCCGGGATGCCCTTTTTTCATCCCAACGGCATGGAGCTGTGGAACGCGCTGCTTGCCTACTGGCGCGAAGAACACCGGACGGCCGGCTACGTGGAAACCAAGACCCCGATAATTTTGAACCGCAGCCTCTGGGAGCAGAGCGGTCACTGGGAAAACTACCGGGAAAATATGTATACGGTCACCATCGATGATACCGAATCGGCCATCAAGCCGATGAACTGCCCCGGCGGGATGCTCCTATACAAGCGCAAACGCCACTCCTACAAGGACCTGCCGATCCGGGCCGCCGAAATCGGCCTGGTCCACCGCCATGAACTGTCCGGAGTCCTTTCCGGGCTGTTCCGGGTGCGCGCTTTCCACCAGGACGACGCCCACATTTTCATGACCCCGGAGATGATCGACACGGAAATCCTCGGCGTGCTAAAACTGGTCCGGCGGATGTACTCCACCTTCGGGCTCGGCTTTCACCTGGAACTCTCCACCCGCCCGGAAAAGTCGATCGGCACCGACGCCCAGTGGGAACAGGCCACGAACGGCCTGAAAAATGCCCTGGAGGAATACGGGGAAGACTACCAGATAAACGAGGGCGACGGCGCCTTTTACGGCCCCAAGATCGACATCCACATCAAGGACGCCATCGGCCGGACCTGGCAGTGCGGCACCATCCAGCTCGATATGTCGCTGCCCGAGCGTTTTGATCTGTCCTACGGCGGCGAGGACAACGAAAAGCACCGGCCGGTGATGATCCATAGGGTCATCTTTGGGTCGATCGAACGGTTTTTAGGAATCTTAATCGAGCACTTCGCCGGCAAGTTCCCGCTCTGGCTCGCCCCGGTGCAGATGGTGATCCTGCCGATCAACGACTCGCTGGCCCCCTTTGCCGAAGAGGTCAACGCCTCTTTTTTACAAGCCGGTCTCCGGTCGAAAGTCGACGACCGCACCGAGAGCTTAAACCGCAAGATCCGCGAAGCCCAGCTCTCCCAGATTCCGCTGATCATCACCATCGGCGAAAAGGAAAAGGCAGCCGGTACTTTGGCCATCCGGACTCTGGACGGTACGGTAAAATACGGCGTGACCCGGGACGATTTCATCGCCGCCTGCCGGGAAAACATCGCGCAGCGGAAGCTGGAACTCGATCTGTTCGAGAAGTAGTTTTCTATTCCATATCATCAATTCGCAATTGCCAGCGAAGCGCCTCAGACTCCGGCCCCCCGGATTTATTCGCGCATTTTCAGCGGATCGCCGCCGGGGAGTCCCAGTTCCTGGGCCCGGAGCATTCGGCGGAGCAGTTTGCCGCTGCGGGTTTTGGGCAGCGATTCGAGGAAGGCCAGTTCGCCGACGATCAGGTCCGATTCGAGGTTGCCTTTCAGGAAGGCTTTGATTTCATAGCTGAGCCGGGTTGACGGGGTATATCCCTTAGCCACCGTAATGAAGGCTTTCAGGTAAGAGACCCCCTTTCCCAGTTCGGTCCCCTTGGATATCACGGCCGCTTCGGCAACCGCCGGGTGCGAGCAGAGCAGCTGCTCGATCTCAAACGGGCCGACCACCTTGTCTCCCCCCGCTTTGAGCAGGTCGTCATTTCGGCCCTGGTGATAGAAATATCCTTCTTCGTCCTCCACGGCGATATCGCCGGTGGTAAACCATGTATTATCCCTGAAATTCCGTTCATATCGGGCATCGTCCTGCCAGATGCCGCTCATCAGGCCGGGCCACCGCAGTTTAAGGGCAAGTTCTCCGAATGAAAGCGGCGGCAGGGGGTTGCCGTCTTCATCGAGGACCGCGGCAACGATTCCCGGCAGCGGTTTGCCCATGGATCCCGGTTTGATGTCGAGTGCGGGCAGGTTGGCAATGCAAATGATGCCGGTTTCCGTCATCCACCATGTGTCGTGCGGTGTGCATTTCAGGTGTTCGCGGCACCAGTATAGAATATCCGGAATCAATGGGGCCCCGACAGTGACGATATGCCGGAGCGCAGACAGGTTGTAGCGGGTGGGGAGGTCGTCGCCGGCATCCATCAGGTCGCGCAATATCCGGGGTGTGGTGTACCAGGTGGATACCCGGTGTGTTTCCAGGGAGCGAAACCAGTTGGCAGCTGAAAAATCATCGCCCAGTACCAGGCTGGTTACGCCGCACAGCCAGGGTGCAAAGGCGCCGTAGACGGTGCCGGTAACCCAGGCGGGGTCCGCATCGGTCCACAGGATGGTGTCCGGTTTCAGATCGAGTGCCCACTGGGCCGTGGCGTAGATGCCGACCATGTCGGCGTGGGTGTGCAGGATGCCTTTGGGCGGCCGGGTGGAGCCTGAGGTGAACATCAGGTAAAGCGGCGTATCACCGGAAACGGCATGGCAGACGCCTTCTTCCGGCATGCGCCCGGGTGTGTCGCCGATAAGCGTTTCATTGGCGAAAAGGGCCGGTGCCGGACCGTTTACCAGAAAAATATTGTCGAGCTGGCCGGCGCATTCTACGGGGATTTTTTCAACCAGGTCCGGATGCGTCAGCACGGCGCGCGGGGCAATGCGTTCCAGTCGGAATTCGAGTTCAAAAAAATTGGAGGAAGCAAATACCGGGCAGAATATGACGCCGAGCCGGGCGCAGGCAATCATCGCAAAATAGGTTTCCGGGCAGGGCGGCAGGAACACCAGGAGCCGGTCGCCGGTTACAAATCCGTATGCGGCGAACATGGCCGCCCATTGGCAGGATTTTTTCCTGAGTTGTGCGTAGGTGTAGGTTTCGCAACGCCCCCTGGCCTCGAAAATCAAAGCGGGATGATCGCGCGTTCGGGGTGCTTCAGCCCATTTGTCGATTGATTCCGTGATGATGTTCATCTGGCCGCTGGAATCCCATGAAAATGCTTTTTCAATGGCTTTCCAGGAAAATTCGGCACGGGCCCGATCGTACTGTTTCAGGTTGGCCGTCTCAGGAGCCACGGCTGGAATTCTGGCTTTGATCATTGGATGACTCCAGGGATGACTTCATGGATGACTCCATAGGGACGATGAATAGTCAGCACCGCATCGACGATTGCCACGACGTCATCCGATGCGGTTTCCGGAACCAGGGCGGCGATTTCATCGCCGGTCAGTGCGCTTAGCACCGCGTGGACCGAACGGGTAAGCGACCGGGGATCGTATCCTCCCTCCAGGGTGAAGAACAAGGGGGGAGCGGGTGTGCCGGCCGCTTCCCGGGCGTCCATCAGGAGCCGGGTAATGCGGCCGTAGAGCAATTCCGAGAACCGGTGGTGGCCGACCGGGTCGTCCGCATGGGCATCAAATCCCGCGGCTACCATGATCAGCTGCGGTTTGTATCCCGCGATCACCGGCAGCAGTGTCCGGGCGTAGAGATAAACCATATCGTCATCGGTCATGTCCCGGACCAGGGGAATGTTCATGGTGCACCCGGCGCCTGCTCCCCGGCCCGTGTCTTCCATGGGACCGGAGTACGGGTAGAGCATCAGGTCATGGGTGGAATAATAATAGATGCCGCCGTCTTCATGAAAAATATCATTTAAGCCGTTTCCATGATGGACGTCCCAGTCGATAATAAGAATGCGTTCGATGCCGTACCGGGCGGCGGCATACCGGGCGGCGATGGCCAGGTTGTTGAAGATGCAGAACCCGCCGGCACGGTCGGCTGTGGCATGGTGGCCGGGGGGTCGGACCAGGGCGAAAAACGCGTCACACGTATTTTCCATGAGCAGGTCGATACCCTGGAGGCAGCCGCCCACCGCAAGCCATGCGGCGAGATAGCTTTTCGCGCTCACGGGAGTGTCCGGGGCCAGGCTGGTGATCCGCTGTTCGGCGGTTTTCAATATTCGGTTGACATGTGCCGGCGTATGGACGAGTTCCACCTGCTCGACAGATGCCGGCTTCGGAGAGATGATCGTGAGACGATCGGCGTAATAATCGATCATCCGGTATATTTCGGATAGCCGCTTGGGGTGTTCGGGATGGAAATGACCGGTTTTATGTTCAAGGAAGCGATCGTCCCTGGTAATGCCGACCCGCAGGTTCATAGATGGGATTTTCTATGTGCTTTAAGTGAAAATTTGGACCCCTTGTCCTGTTCGGGGAGTAAGGGGTACTTGGAAAAAGGAATCCAGGAGCCAGGAGCCAGAATTCAGGAGCCAGGAGCCAGGAGCCAGAAGAAGGTATTCGCCTTTGGCTCAAAGTTTGCTATTTGATGACTTTTGCCGAAGCATAAGATTAACCTCAGAGTACACAGCGCGGCCATTGGCCGCAACCGAACTATATCGAACCACAGAGACACTGCGAACAGCGGTTTAATATACATGAAGACCATGAAGAACATGAAGGTTTAAAATTAAAAATCCTTCATGGATCTTCATGAGACCTTCATGTTCTTCATGTTGAAAAATCTTGTTCAAAAAACAAGAAACTCGCGGTTTAGTAGCACTGAGGTGGCTTATTAATAAAAAAGCCGTTTCTCTGTGCCCTCTGAGCCCTCTGTGGTTAAACGAACTTTCACGATGCTTAATTTCTGCTTCTGTTTTCAACCAGGGAGCCGGGTATCTTCACTTTGCCGCTCCGGACATATCCACCCGGTTTTCGATCAGTTTGTCAATGACCGATTCGTCGGCGATTGTCGAGGTGTCGCCCAGTTCATCGGTTTTGCCGGCCGCGATTTTCTTAAGGATCCGCCGCATGATCTTGCCGCTGCGGGTCTTGGGCAGGCCGTCGGTGAACTGGATGACATCCGGGGTGGCAATGGGTCCGATTTCTTTCCGGACCTGCTGGATCAGTTCCTTTTTGAGGGCGTCGGATTCCTCGATGCCGGTTTTCAGGATCACGAACGCATAGATGCCCTGTCCCTTGATTTCGTGCGGGAAACCGACCACGGCTGCTTCGGCCACGTTGCGGTGGAGCACCAGTGCGGATTCGAGTTCCGCGGTACCCAGGCGGTGACCGGAAACATTGATGACATCGTCGATCCGGCCGATGATCCAGAAATAGCCGTCCTTGTCGCATTTGGCGGCATCACCGGTAAAGTACATCCCGGGCGCCTGGCTGAAATAGGTTTCCCGGAACCGTTCATGGTCCCCGTAAACCGTTCGGGCCATTCCCGGCCAGGGCTTTTTGATGCAGAGCAGCCCTTCTTCTCCGGGAAATTGAACCTCTTCGCCGACATTGTCGAGCAGGACCGGGTCGATCCCGAGGAACGGAAAGGAGCATGATCCCGGCTTGATGGGCGCCACGCCGGGAAGTGGGGTGATCATGTGTCCGCCGGTTTCGGTCTGCCACCAGGTGTCGACGACAGGGCATTTGTCGCGCCCGACGTAATGGTAATACCAGCGCCAGGCCTCCGGGTTGATCGGCTCGCCCACGGTCCCCAGCAGTTTAAGTGAGGACAGGTCGTGTTTTTCCACGTGCTTTTCGCCTTCCCTTGCCAGGGCCCGGATAGCGGTTGGTGCGGTGTAGAATTTGGTAATCTTGTAGCGTTCCACGATGGCCCAGAACCGGTCGAAATCCGGATAACTCGGCACCCCTTCGAACATCACGCCGGTCAATCCATTGATCAGCGGCCCATAGACGATGTAGCTGTGTCCGGTGATCCAGCCGATATCGGCCGTACACCAGAAAATCTCGTCATCCTTGAGGTCAAACACCAGCCGGGTTGTAATGGCCGTGTACAGCAGGTAGCCGCCGTGGGTGTGGACCACGCCCTTGGGCTTTCCCGTGCTGCCGCTGGTATAGAGGATAAAGAGCGGGTCTTCGGCATCCATCGGTTCGGGTTTGACGTAGGTGTCTTCGGCGGTCTGGTCTACCGCTTCGTGCCACCAGATTTCTTTTTTCGGGTCCAGGGTAATGCCGGAATCGACCCGGTTGACCACGATCACTTTTTCGACATCCGGACATTTTTTTAAAGCCGCATCCACGTTTTGTTTCAGGCCGACCGGTTTGCCTCCCCGGTATCCGCCGTCGGCGGTAATCACCAGCCGGGCGCCGCAGTCCTGAATCCGGTTGGCAATGGCATCGGCGGAAAATCCCCCGAAAACGACGCTGTGGATCGCTCCGATCCGGGCGCAGGCGAGCAGCGCCACCGGCAGTTCGACGATCATCGGCAGGTAGATGATGATCCGGTCGCCCTTTTTGACGCCTTGTGCTTTTAGAACCGCGGCAAACCGGTTGACCCGGGTGTACAGATCCCGGTAGGTGATCGTCTTGGTTTCCTCCGGATTATCGCCTTCCCAGTAGTACGCCACCTTGTCTGCAATGGTGTCCATGTGGCGGTCCAGGCAGTTGTAGGACGCATTGATGATGCCTCCTCCGAACCATTCGATATTTGCCTCTTCGAAGTCATATTTGAGCACGAAATCCCAATCCTTTTCCCAGGACAGGTATTTCCTCGCCTGTTCGGCCCAGAATTCGTCCGGATTCTCCACGGACTTGTGATGCAGCTGCTTGTATTCCTCCACGCTGCTGACAAACGCGACCTTCTGGTACTCTTCCAAATGGGCGTCATACGTTTCGGGGTATTGCGTCATACGACCTCCTTGCTTATGGGTTGGTTCACGGATGGCCTCTTGTCAGGGTTCGTCGAAACGGCAACTCAAAACCAGGATATCTTCTTCGCGTTCCTTGCGGATTTTATACGGCAGGCGGGAAAACATGCGGATCATCCCCTTGTTGTAGGGTTCGGTGTAGGCCACGAGACCTGAAATCCCGTTGTTTTTAGCGGCTTCTGCGAGTTTGTTCATGAGTATGGTGGCAAGACCTTTGCCCTGCCACGGTTTGCTGACCGAAAAGGCGACCTCGGCGATGTTCTTGTTTTTTTCGAGCATGTAGGCGGCAATTCCGATGACGGAGCCGAATCCGAATTCGCCCGTAATCGCCAGCAGGGTCAGGTTCCGGATGTAGTCGGTCTCAAGCATGTTTTCGACATCATCGCGCAGAAACCGGGTTTTTTCGTAAAAGAAGCGGGCGACGACATCCTGTTTTTCAAGATTATAGAAATGCTCCTGGATGCGCCGTTCGTCGACCGGTTTGGCCGGCCGGAACGTAACGCTCGTCCCGTCGAACTTCCGGCTTTCTTCGAGCCCGACCGGGTAGACGCTGCGCAGGGAATCGCCTAACTGCCGTCCCTTGCTCATCAGCCCCAGTTCTTTTGCTTTGGAAAACAGCTCGTCGCGGAAATCGGGGTGCGCCAGGCTGATCATCGCCGTGGCGCGTTCCTGCAGGTTTTTGCCGAACAGGTTTACCGCTCCGAATTCGCTGACCACATAGGAGACATCGCCCCGGGGAACCACGACCGCGCCGCTGGTCAATTCGTCGACGATCCGGCTGATCGATCCGTCGATCGAGGTCGACGGAATCAGCAGGATCGATTTGCCGCCCGGTGATGCGGTCGCCCCCCGGACGAAATCGAGTATGCTCGACACGCCGGCAAAATAGTTGTGGGGCAGGGCATCGACCGCCGCCTGACCGGTGATGTCCATTTCCATGACCATGTTGATCGATACCATCTTGTTGTGCTGGCCGATGATACCCGGGTTGTTCACGTAGTCTGAAGGGTAAAATTCGATGGACGGATTGTCGTGGACGAATTCGTAGAGATGCGAGGAGCCGACTGCGTTGGAGGCGACGGTTTTGCCTTCATTTAACCCTTTGAAGCGGTTGGTGATATTGCCTGTGGAGACCAGGTCCATGATACCATCGAAAATGAACTGTGTGTGAACGCCCAGATCGTTTTTATTGGCAAGGGCCAGCAGGATCGCCTTTGGTGTGGCCCCGAGCCCCAGCTGGAATGTGGATCCGTCTTCAAGCAGGTTGGCCACCAGGCGGGCGATCTTGTGGGCGCTTTCGAATTCCGGGAGTTGTTCGATGGTCAGCAAATTCTCGTCTTTTTCGACGATGATATCGACATCATTGACATGGATGAAGCTGTGTCCGAGCACCCGGGGCATCTTCCGGTTGACCTGCACGATGACCAGATCGGCCGCCCGGGCGGCAGCCATGCACACATCAACGGAGATTCCCAGGCTCATCCACCCGAAATCATCAGGCGGCGTGGTCTGTATCAGCGCGGCGTGGAGGGGGAGGTGGCGTTTTCGAAAAAGGTCGGGTACGGCCGAAATATTCATCGGGGTAATAAACGGGCGGTTCTCCGCAAGGTGTTTGGCCTGCGCCGAACCCTGGTAAATATTGCGGATGCTGAAATTATCCAGTTTATTGGCACTGGCCAGCTGAGTAATCGGAGAGCTTTCCAGGCTCATCAGCCGGACGATTTCCAGATCGGTGAACCGATCGGCGTAATCGACCAGGGTCCGGACCAGGTGCTGGGGTTCTCCGCAGGAGGAGCCGATAAAGACGCGCTGTCCGGATTTCAGCAAAGAAACAGCATCTTCGGCACTGCGGCGTTTTTCGATGTAATCGTCGGGCCAGTAGGTTTTACGCATTGTTTTCCGCCCCTTTGACGGCTGCAACGGGTTTGAGGGGAAATTAATCTGTTTTGTAAACAATGTATCACAGGCGAAACAGTGTGCAAATGATAATTTAAACTGTACGACGACAATGGCTGAATGGAAATCATTAAAAATGATAATCAGAATTACCCGGAAATCACCCGAAAAAACAAAAGCGTTCATTGCCATTCGGCCAGCCCTGGGCGGAACAGATCAGTGTTTTTGGAGTGTTGCCAGTGTTTCCACATGCCGGGTTCGTGGGAAAAAATCATAGGGTCGGATTTCACGGACCTCGAACCCATGGGCGCACAATCGGATCAGGTCCCGCCGCAGGGTTCCCGCACTGCACGACAGGTAGGCTATTTTGGCCGGTCCGGCATCGATGATCCATTCGACGACCTCCGGTTCCAGGCCGGAGCGGGGCGGGTTGACGTAGATCAGCAGGAGCTTTCCGGATGCCGGACCTTTCCGCCAGGAATCGAGCTGCACGATCCGCTGGGCGCAGGCGCCCCGAAAGATTTCAGCTCCCGGCACGTTTTTTCGGGCAAACCTTACGGCTTCGCCGCAGAGTTCGACCCCGGCCGTCAATGCGCCGCGCTTGAACCAGCGTGCCAGCGTGCGCCCCAGTCCGCTGTAAAGATCGATCACCGCATCTCCGGGTCCGGGATCGAAAAAGGTCTCCGCCCGATCGAGGGCCTGGTCATGAAGGCTTGGAAATACCTGCTGAAAAGCGACAGGTCCGTAAATGAATCCGGCGGCATCCCTGGAAGAAGGCCTTCCACGGACCAGGTGCCACCCGTTTTTGGCAAAGACCCGTCTGCCCACCGAAGGAAACAGGTGAAGCCACAATCCCTCGATTCCGATTTCCGAAAGTTTTTCCCACAGGGGATCTATGAACGGGGAAATATCCGGCAATTGGCGTGTTTTCATCACCAAAACCAATTGGGCGCCGGACTGGACAACGTATTTCAATGGAAACGCGTAAGGCGGAAAAATCGAGGATGGCGGCAGAGCCGCCGCAAGGATCCCCATTGATTTACGAATCCGCTCGGTATGGATGGGGCACTCAAAAATGGGGATCAGTTCCTCGCCGGCCGTTAAGCCGATCTGCCATCCGGTGCTGCCCCATTCGGCCGAAAGACAGGTCTTTTCCCGGTATCCGAACCGGTTTGGGCCATCGGGTGAGACGATCGGCAACAGCCGGTCCGCCCATGGCGCCAGTTTTCTTTTTAGCCATTCGGTTTTCTGCGCTGTGCTCTGCGCAGCACTCAAGTGGCGATGGGGACATCCGGGACAGCGGGGCGGGCATCCGTCCGGAGCATGCCCGGTTTCCATTCGTGTATGATGCATTCGAAATTCTTTCAGGAGTCTATAAACGATGCGACGAACCGGCGGACCTCGTCTTTTCCCCGGTAAATTCCGAAATGGCCCTCGCACAGGATATCGGCCTCCAGCGAGATGATGCGTTTGAGGGAAGCGATATAATCGGTCTGGTCGGACTTCAATATGGGGTGGAGC
>JAGXHH010000059.1 GCA_024636355.1 Desulfobacteraceae bacterium
CGGGGTGGCCGTGGAACTCGTCTATCGCAACGGCGTACTGGAATCCGGCTCCACCCGGGGCGACGGCTATGTCGGGGAACTGATCACCCCGAATATAAAAACCATCCGGTATATTCCTCTCCAGCTGAAAAAGCCTGACGAACTGCCGATTCCGGATCTGCTCGAAGTCCGGGGCGAGGTGTATATGGATCAGGACGATTTTAATAAACTCAATGCGGGGCGGATGGACCTTGAACTACTGTTGTTCGCAAATCCGAGAAATGCGTCGGCCGGCTCGCTTCGCCAGCTCGATTCTAAAATTACGGCCGCTCGCCCGCTCAAGATGTTTGCCTATGGCCTCGGCCGTACCGATGGCTTAAATATCCGTTCCCAGGCCGAAGTCATAAAAGTTTTAAAGCGGTTCGGTTTTCCGGTCAACCCTTTGGTGCGATACCGGATCAGCGTCAATGAGGTAATCGAGTTCTACCGGGAAGTCGACGAGATACGAAAAGACCTTCCATACGAGATCGACGGCATTGTGATAAAAGTCGACCGGTTCGATTATCACGACAAGCTGGGCGCCACGTCCCGAAGTCCCCGGTGGGCGGTAGCCATCAAGTTCAAGGCCCTTCAGGAAACGACCCTGGTCAATGATATTTCGGTGCAGGTGGGCCGGACCGGGGCGCTCACGCCGGTGGCGTATCTCGAACCGGTCAATGTCGGCGGGGTAACCGTTTCCCGGGCAAGCCTGCACAACGAAGACGAAGTGAGGAAAAAGGATGTACGGATCGGCGACACCGTCCTGGTCCAGCGCGCCGGGGATGTGATCCCGGAAGTCGTCAAAGTTATTATCACAGAACGAAACGGATCTGAAAGAGTATTCCGGATGCCTGAAAACTGTCCGGTATGCGGGGAAGGCGTGATCCGCCTGGACGGAGAATCCGCCACCCGGTGCGTCAACAACGCCTGCCCTGCGCAGTTGAAAGGAAATATCGAACACTTTGCCTCAAAAGCCGCCTTTGATATTGACGGGCTTGGCGAAAAACTGATTGATCAGATGGTGGAAAAGGGGCTTCTCAATTCCGTGGCCGATATTTTTTGCCTGGATGCAGACACGCTGGCCGGGCTGGAGCGGATGGGGAAGAAGTCGGCCGAAAACCTGGTCAATGCCATCGAACAAAGCAAAAAAGTCCGTTTTTCAAGGTTCATCTATGCGCTGGGCATCCGGAACGTCGGCGAATATATTGCCAAACTCCTGGCCCAGCGGTATGACTCCGTCGAAAACTTGAGCCGGGCGACCGCAGAGGAACTGTCGGTCATCGAAGGGATCGGACCGGTGGTCGCCCAGAGTATTGCCGCTTATTTCAGCCGGGGAAAAAATCTCCGGATTATCGAATCGCTGAAACGCTCCGGCATTGAAATCGGTTCCGAAAAAGCACCGGAAAGGGGGGCAGGGGGGCTTGCCGGCAAAACCTTTGTCCTGACCGGCAGTCTTTCGTCGATGACCCGAAAGGAAGCGGGCGAACAGATCGAAGCGGCCGGGGGGAAAGTCACCGGTTCGGTCAGCGCCAGAACCGATTACCTCGTGGCCGGGGAATCTCCCGGTTCAAAGTTGGATCAGGCCCGGCGCCACGGTGTTGAGATCATTGGCGAGGATCGCCTCAAGCAGTTGCTGTCCGAGGCGTGATGCCGGCATATTTGACGCTGCCGGCCGCAACCCTTATTTTTGGGGCATAATTTCGGTTAGGGAAGCCTGTCGTATTATTTGCGATTACGAATTTATACATGAAGATCATGAAGGCCATGAAGTCAGAATGAATAAATAAGGATACAGGAAATAAATCATGGCGGAGAAGAAAGTGGTTCGGGCAAACATCACCGGGTTGGTCCAGGGAGTTAATTTCCGGAGGGCCACTTTTCGTGTTGCCGATCAGCACGGGGTCAACGGATGGGTCATGAACAAGCCTGATGGATCGGTGGAGGCGTATTTTGAAGGCGATGCGGATGCAGTCGATGCGGTTCTTAAATGGTGCCACAAGGGGCCGAGCATGGCATCGGTAAATGAGGTGAACACCTTTGAGGAGGCTTACGAAGGGAAATACAACGACTTTTCCGTTCGACATACCGGATAAGAAAACGACTGTTCGCATAAATGGAACAGGGAAGTATCCGTATTGATCATAAAAAAAAGGGGCGGTTTAACCGCCCCTTTTGTGTTTGGTAAGAGGGAAGTGATTAGACGTTTTCGCGCAGCTGCTTGCCGGGTTTGAATTTTACGACGTTGCGCGCTTTGATTTTGATGGGATCACCCGTCTGCGGATTGCGGCCGGTGCGGGCTTTGCGGCGAACCTTCTGGAAGGTACCGAAGCCGACCAGGGTGACTTTGCCGTCTTTTTTCTTCAACGATTTGGAAACCCCGTCCATGAAGGAATTCAACGCTGCGCTTGCCGCAACCTTGGAAATTCCCGCATCTTTTGCCATCTTGTCTACGATTTCAGCTTTGGTCATGACTTTTTCCCCTTCCCTGCGTTAAGGTTTAATTAAAAGTCCTGAATTTACGCTAATTTAGAGTAGATATTTTCCAATGTCAATACCTAAAATGCGATTATATGGGAATTTCTTTGCAATGCCTCTCTGTTAACCTTCGAAGGATCGTCCTTCAAAAGAAACAGTGCGTGAGAAAATCAAAGGAGGTAGACGTTGAAGCAGTCATCAGGTTGCAAGCTCTTTGAATCATGGTGATGCAGCCGACCGAAGAGCTGTTTTTTTTTGTCAATGCATGATCAAAAGGGATTATGGGTTTTCCAGGCAGGGCGGACACGCAGGTCCGCCCCTACATAACATGGTCGGTTCGCGTAGGGGCGGACCTGCGTGTCCGCCCGATAGTGAAGCGAAACCATCGGACGGAGGTTTTCAGGGAGGCAAAAAGAACAGGGCGGGTGTGAAACCCGCCCCTACAGCAATCCAGGCAGCGCCCGCGCCCCTGAACCCTGCACCTTAAACCTTAAACCCTAAACCCTAAACCTTAAACCCTAAACCCTAAACCCTAAACCTCGAACCTTGAACTTTCAACCCGCCCTTCTAAAACAACGCCTCGACAAACCGGCCGGGATCGAACGGTTGAAGGTCTTCGATGGCCTCTCCGACTCCGATGTATCTGAGCGGCAGCTGCATGGTATTGCAGAGGCCAACCACGATGCCGCCTTTGGCAGTGCCGTCGAGTTTGGTCAGGATCAGGCTGGTCACGCCGATCCCCTCGTGGAAGAGTTTGGCCTGGGAAAGGGCATTCTGGCCTGTTGTGGCATCGAGGACCAGGAGCACCTCGTGGGGGGCGTCGGGAAGTCGTTTGGAGATACTGCGTTTAATTTTCTTTAACTGCTCCATCAGGTTGACCTGGGTGTGCAGCCTGCCGGCCGTATCGATAATCACCACATCGCATTTCCGGGCAACAGCGGCTTCGACGGCATCAAAGGCGACGGCCGCCGGATCAGCGTTCTCCCGGTGCTTGACGATTTCCGCATCGGCCCGGTCGGCCCAGATCTGGAGCTGTTCGACGGCCGCGGCCCGGAAGGTGTCGGCCGCACCCAGGAGCACTTTTTTCCCTTCCGAGGCGAATTTGTTGGCCAGTTTGCCGATGGTGGTGGTTTTGCCTACGCCGTTTACGCCGACTACCATGATCACGTAAGGTTTGGCGGACATATCGATCGGTGACTGTTCGGGCAGCATGCCGAGCATTTGCGATTTGAGAAACTGACGGAGGTCTTCGGTGCTTTTCAACCTTGAAGCGTTTTCCTCGATTTTTTGAGTCAGGGCCATGGTCGTATTGACCCCCACATCGGATGTGATCAGCGCCTCTTCGATTTGTTCGAGGGTCTCCGCATCGATGACCTGTTTTTCGGAGAAGATGGTTTCAATGCGGCCGGTCAGGGATTTTCGGGTCTTGTTCAGTCCACTTTTCAGCCGGCTCATGAGGTTGACAGGTTCGGGCTCCGGTCTTGCAATTTCCGGTTCGGGGAAAGCCGCTTCAATTTCTTCCGCCGGTTCGCCTGCCGCATCTTTTTTCGCTTTTTCCCGGAAGGCTTTTTCAATTGCCTGCGGCACGGTTCCCGTGGGGCTGGTTACAGGCGACGGTTCGGCAAAATCGAATTCATCCGGAGGCTCGACAGCCTGCCCGGGAATTTGATCGATGGCCGTTTCTTGTCTGATCCGGCGCTTTCTGCGTCGCCCTCGAATACCTTTGATCAGGACGATGGCCAGCAGGAGAACGCATAAACCGGCGGCGATCTCCATGCTGTATTCGGAGCTGTATTCGGAAATGTGTGTTTCATAAAATGCAACGATGTAGTCGGACCAGATTGTCCGGCTGATGTTTAACATTTGTGTCAACCATTCATTGAGGTAATCGAGCATAACCGTTTCCTTCGGGATTGTCCGGATTTACGGGTTCCGGTTCGTTCAGATTCATTTCCAGGGCCTGATCCATATTGACGGAAATCATGCGGGAGCCGCCGCTCCGGGCCATGGTGATGCCGAAGAGCATGTCGGCAAACTCCATGCTTCTTTTATTGTGGGAGATCATGATGATCTGGGTTTTTGCGCCGATGATCCGGAGCAGTTCGTTGAACCGGTAAACATTGACCTCATCGAGCGGGGCATCGATTTCGTCGAGCAGGCAGAATGAGGCCGGGTTGAGCAGGAAAATGGAGAAAATAAAGGCAATGGCAGACAACGCCTTTTCACCGCCGGAAAGCGGGCTCAGGCGGCTCAGCTTTTTACCGGGTGGCTGAATCATCAGTTCCACGCCCGTTTCCAGGGGGGAATCCGGTTGGGTCAGTTCGAGCCAGGCCGCCCCGCCGTTGAACAATTTCGGGAACAGCCCCTGGAATTTCTCGTTAATCGCCTCAAAGGTTTCGGTGAACAGTTTCTGGGTGATCCGGTTGATTTTCCGGATCACATTTTCCAGGTCCGAAAGGGCCTCTTCGAGGTCTTCGCGCTGTTTGACCAGAAAATCGTACCGGGTTTTCTGCTCTTCATAAGCCTCGATGGCCCCCAGGTTGACATCGCCGACCTGATCCATTTTTTTACGCACCTCCAGCCGGTCGCTTTCGGTTTTTTCAATGGAAAATTCCGGAACGATGACAAGCTCCCTCCAGGCGGAGCGAATGGCGGCAAACGAGTCGGAATACCGTTCCAGGAAGCGGTTGGCGGCGTTTTCCCGGTTGATCTGCAGGCCGGAGAGTTCAAGTTCGAGCTTGTGCGTTTTTTCACGGGTTTTTTCAAGGGCGGTTTTGGCCTCAGAAATACTGGCGTCTGTGCCGGAGAGTGTATCGACGATTGCCTGGTAATCGGATTCATCTGATTTCAGGCGCGATTTGATCGCCTTCAGCGTTTCGAATTCCTCGCCCAGGCGCGCCTGGAGTGAGCCGATCTGTTCAAGGGCCTCGGTAGCCCGCTTCTGTTTGACGATGACATCGTGGCGCAGCTGTTCCGCCTGGCGCATTCCTTCTTTGCGAAAATCCGCAAGGCGTGACGTCGTGCGCTGGTTGTTTTCGAATTCCGCCTCCAGCTTGGTCAGATCGAGTTTGAGATCGAGCTGCTTGTTGTCAAACGTCTTAATCGTTTCCTTAACGACCCGGATTTTTCCGTTCAGGTCCGCAATGCCGGATTCGATCGCGGCAATATCCTTCGCAATTTCACCCAGTGCCGTGTCGTGCTGGGCGATTTCGTTGTTGATGTCCTCTTTTTCCCCCTGCAGGCGTTTGTGCTCAAGGGTGGCGATTTCGAGCTGCCGGCGGGCGTGCTTCAACTGCTCGGCCGTCTGGAAGAGCGTTTTTTCCGTTTCCCGCTGCTCGGATTCGTGACGGTATTTTTTTTCGGTCATCACCGTCAGGTTCTTTTCCAACTCCCGGACCTCGGATTCGAGCGCCTCCTGCCGGGTTTTTTCTTCGGCAATGGTGTTGTCGATGTTTTCGAGCTCGGATTCGAGGGACCGGATTTCCTGTTTTTTTTCGAGAATGCCGGAAAGGCGGTCTTTACTGCCGCCGATCATGATCCCCTGATCGTCTATAATATCGCCGTCTTTCGTGACGATGCGTTTAAATCCGCTCCCTTCCTGCCGCAGGGACAATGCGCCGGCGAAATCATCGACCACGGCGACATCGGCGAGCAGGGCACCGAGCAGTGCCTCAAATCCGGACCGGGCGGACACATGATTTGCCAGCAGCAGGGGATTGCCGGAGGGTGTCCGGGGTGCGGATTCCGAACGGGGGCCGTTTTCGCTATCGACCGGGATGAAACCGCTGCGGCCTGCATTTTCGTCCCGCAGGTAATTCATAAAATCGATGCCGGCGGCCTGGTCGCGGACCAGGATGTACTGGAGGGCTTCGCCCAGGATCGCTTCGACGGCCGGTTCATAGCCCGGTTCGGGATCGATCACTTCCGCGGTGATGCCGGCAATCCGGGGATCACGGCCGCCGCCATCCGAGTCCGTTGCAACCGAGTCCGTTGCAGCCGAGTGCTTCATGACCGCCTTGACCCCGTCCTTGTACCATTCGAAATTCGCATCCATTTTCTTAAGGACGTTGAGCTTGGATTTCACCTTGCTGCGATCGTTGCCAAGGGCATTGACGGCTTTGATCCGCGCCCCCAGCTCGGAACTCCTGTCCCTGAGGGCGGATTCACACTCGGATTTTTGTCGGAGAAGCGAATCGAGCTGCTGTTTGATCCGTTCCTGCTGTTGGAGAAATTCGGATTCCCTGTCGATGAGATCGGCGACTTTTTCTTCTGTTTCCGTCCGGTCGGACTCGATCTGCCGGATCCGTTTTTTCAGATTTTCTTTATTGGCCGCAGCGTTCTGGTAAATATTCTGGTACCGGGCCCGCTGGGTGGAGAGCTCCATTAAGCGCTTGTTTTTGTTTTCGAGCGCCAGGTTGTGCTCCCGGAGTTCGGCATTATAGTCGTCGGTCGTCTGTTTTTCGGCATCGAGCTCCGCTTTGACCGCTTCAATGCGCGACTTCAGGGCGGCTGTTTTTTCCGTCCCTTCGGCGATTTCGGTTTCGAGTTTCATGTTTTTTTCATGCAGCTCGGTCAGAGCCGTTTCAAGGCGCACGATTTCCTCACCGAGCCGGGCGCTTTCATTGCTCAGGTGCTTCAGATCGTATTCCCCCTTGTCGATCCGGCGCTGCCGTTCCGCCCGGTCCGCGCGGGTTGCGGCAATTTCCTGGTCCTTCCTGCGGCGCCTGTCCTGCATATCCAGCAATGCAGCGTTTAATTTTTCGAGCGCGGCGGCCTTGTCCGAATCGTTTTCCGATAATTCTTTTAAAAGATTTTCGGTGCTTTCGATTCGGCGGGTATAATCTTCATAATAATAAACAGCGATCAGGATGTCGGCTTCCTTGATCTGCTGCTTGTACTGTTTGTAGCGCTCGGCTTTTTTGGCCTGCCGTGACAGGGAATTGAGCTGCTTTTCGATTTCGTCGACAATGTCGCCGAGCCGGAGCAGGTTCTGCCGGGTGGCGTTGACCTTGGTCATGGCCTCCTGCCTGCGGGTCTTGTAGCGGACGACCCCGGCGGCCTCCTCGACGAACGTGCGCCGTTCTTCAGGGGTGGCATCCGTGATGGCCCCTATGTTTCCCTGCTGGATGATGGCGCAGGACCGGGGGCCCATGCCGTAGCGCAGGAAAATGTCGTTGATGTCCTTTAACCGGCAGGGCTGCTTGTTGAGCAGGTAGGCGCTTTCGCCGGAGCGGTAAAGGCGCCGGGTAATCATGATTTCGGTAAACTGGCCGACCGGTTCGGGCATGCTCGAATCGTTTCCGGCCAGGAC
>JAGXHH010000060.1 GCA_024636355.1 Desulfobacteraceae bacterium
CGCTCGGTACGGGTTGAGGAGGGCTTGATGTGTTCGATTTCAAAGGACGATTTGGTCTCCTTGGTGTAAAGGTAGCCGAGCGCACGCTTCAATACTTCCGGAGAATATTCGGACACAACCTGGCGGCATCGATTGGGCAAGTCGGCTTCTTTGAAGCTACGGAGAGCGTCGGTGCGACGAACCATCGGACAGAATCGAATGTCGCCAAGCAAGTTGTCGTTGACCCGTTGTCGGCGAATTTGGCGGGCCGGGGTGACCGTATAGTACTCGGCTGGTTCGAGCAGATCGACGTAGTTACCCCGCTGCAGGTCATCGATCGCGAGCGTCCTGTCCGTTAGGAACTCATAAAAAAACCACAGTCGCCTGGAATATTTGCCGGTCGGTTTGGACCGGACATATTCGAGAAAATCTTCCTCCGCGGCGTTCTGAAACACGCCAGCCAGGATCGCCAGATTTGTCCCGTCATATTTGAGTGCAAATTCGAGATGGTCGCCCAGTGTGTCCCCCGGCCAGTACTTGGGCGGGTAAACTTCTTCGATAACCCCTGCCTGCAAGTTAATCCGATGGATGCCGCTGGTTGTCACCAGAGACTTGTGCCAGTTTGGTATGACATCAAGGTTGTACCGGTCGACGAGAGCCGCATACCCTGAAGGTCTGTATGTTATTTTTTCCTGATTGTTTTCAACCATGCCTCTCTCCGAAAAAACAGTTATGAAACAAGAATTATCGTTATATTCAAGATTAAGTCAAGAAAAACAATTACGGAGTCTCCAAGTCTCGCATCCCTTTAGCAAACAGGAAAAACAATTACAGGCCAGGAAATATTATTATAATCAGGCAATCTTCGAGAATAATCGTTGCAAATCGAACATGCGTTGCACGTTGTGATACCCTTCCGTTTTAAAAGCAAAAAAACCCATTACCGTTGAAACGGGAATGGGCATGACATATCAGGCATAGTGTTTTGCAGCCGGTTTTCCCCTCCCGCCCGTTTCGTGTAGGCAATTTGGATTTTTTTGCTTGACTATGGTTGCCGATGCTCTATATGTGAACGATCGTTCACATTTTAGAATGAGACGTCATATTAATGATGCAAACGGGGTTTCGTATGCGGGAGGAGAACCTTTCACGGCGGGAACGGGAGAAGCTTCGGCAGCGCTTCCAGATGCTTGCCGCGGCGTTCGAGCTGTTTTCGGAAAAAGGGTACCATAACGTCTCGATCCAGGAAATAGCGAAACGAGCCGAGTTCGCCATCGGGACGTTGTACAAGTTTTTCCAGAACAAGGAGGACCTCTACAAAGCCCTGGTTCTGGAGCAGTCCGAAAAATTCCACGATGCGCTCGTGCAGGCGATAGAGGCGCCGTCTGATGAGGTGGAAAAACTTCGGAATTATGTCCGCACCAAAAGCGAGCTGTTTCGCGGAAACCTTCCGTTTATTCGCCTGTATCTCGCCGAAAACAGGGGGGTGAGCTATACCCTCAACGAGGGGCTCGATGACGAGGTGCGCAAGCGCTACTATGCGCATCTGGAAAAACTATCCGCGGTACTCGAATCCGGAATCAAAAACAAACGATTCCGGGATATTGCCGATCCCTACGGTCTGGCCGTCGCCATCGACAGCACCGTCAATGCCTTTCATCTCCTCTGGATGGACGCCCCGGAAAAACACCCCTATCCGGAAGATCCGGATGCCGTTTTAAATATTTTCTTTAAAGGACTGATTGCTTCGTGATCCCGTGCACGGGATCGAGCAGAATTGAAAAATTGAAAAAAAACATCCCCGACAGTTTGGAGGCCTCTGATGCATTTGATAGAAAATTGGAACAAAATTCCCCTTTGGACCGCCGTAGGGCTTGCCCTGGCGGGTTTTTTCCTGCTGAGCGGCTGCGAAAGCGGCCACAGCCAGCAAGCCGCCGGGCCGCCGCCGGTTCCGGAAGTGGCCATCGTGACGATTGCCCCGCAGCCGTTATCGCTGACCACGGAACTGCCGGGTCGGACGTCGGCTTTCCGGGTGGCGGAAATTCGACCCCAGGTTAACGGCATTGTCCAGAAGCGGTTATTTACCGAGGGCTCGACAGTGGAGGCCGGGCAGTTGCTTTACCAGATCGATCCCGCGCAGTTCCAGGCTGCCCTTGATTCTGCTGAAGCCTCCCTTCACAAGGCAAAAACCTACCTGCCGTCGGTCCGGCTGCGTGCTGAACGGTACCGGGAGCTTTTGGCCGAAAATGCGGTAAGCCAGCAGGATTACGATGACGCGGCAGCTGCAATGGAGCAGGCCCGGGCTGAAATCGGGTTCTGGGAAGCAGAGGTGGCAAAAGCCCGCATCAGTCTGGATTACACCCGCGTCATCGCACCCGTTTCCGGGCGGATCGGCAAGTCAAACGTTACCGCCGGCGCCCTGGTGACCGCCTATCAGCCCACTCCCCTGTCGACCATTCAACAGATGGATCCGATCTATGTGGATGTGGCCCAGTCCTCGGCCGAACTGCTCCGGCTCAAACAGGGTCTGGAAAGCGGCCGTTTGAGCGCCGATGCGGAAAACGGGAAAAAAGTGAAAATCCTGCTCGAAGACGGCACATCCTATCCTTTGGAAGGCCTGCTGCAATTCCGCGACGTCACGGTCGATCCGACCACGGGGACCTTCACGCTGCGCATCGTGGTGCCGAATCCGGAATACCTGCTCCTGCCGGGAATGTTCGTCCGGGCCGTTGTCCAGGAAGGGATCGCGCAGCAGGCGATCCTGGTCCCGCAACAGGGGGTAAGCCGCAATCCCAAAGGGGAGCCTCTTGCCCTGGTTGTGGATGCGGCCGGTACGGTCCACCAGCGGAAACTCACACTTGGTCGCGCTATCGGCAACAAATGGCTTGTCACCTCCGGGTTGTCCTCCGGAGACCGGGTGATCGTCGAGGGAATGCAGAAGGTGCGGCCGGGTGCCGCGGTGAAGGCCGTTTCCTGGATTGAAGAAACAACGGCGGAAAAGACCGGGGCATAACACCCCTGAAAATAATGGACGGAGGACCGTAATGCTATCGAATTTTTTTCTGGACCGCCCGGTTTTCGCCTGGGTGATTGCGATCGTCATGATGCTCGCAGGGGGTCTGGCAATCTACAATCTGCCGATTTCACAGTATCCCCCCATCGCGCCGCCGTCGATTGCCATCGATGCCTTTTATCCCGGGGCATCTGCCGAAACCGTTGAAAACAGCGTTGTCCAGATCATCGAACAGAAGATGACCGGGCTTGACAAGCTGTTGTACATGTCCGCCAACAGCGATGCCTCCGGTTCCGGGCGGCTCGAGTTGACCTTTGCGCCGGGGACCGATCCGGATCTGGCCTGGGCCAAGGTGCAGAACAAACTGCAGCTGGCCATGGCAAGTCTGCCCGACGTGGTGCAGCGCCAGGGCGTCACGGTCAGCAAGTCGACCCGGAACTGGCTGATTATCGTCGGCCTGGTCTCCGAAGACGGCAGCATGGACGATATCGACCTGGCGGATTATGCCCAGAGCAATGTCGAACAGGTGCTCGCCCGGGTGCCGGGCGTCGGGGAAGTTACGGTTTTCAGTACCCAGTATGCCATGCGGATCTGGCTCAATCCCGACAAGCTGACCGATTACCGCCTGACGATCGAGGAGGTCATTGCCGCTCTCCGGGTCTACAACGTGGAAATTTCCGCCGGACAGTTCGGCGGCGCGCCGGCCGTGGAAGGTCAGCGGTTGAACGCCTCGTTAATCGTGCAGAACCTGCTCCGTACCCCGGAGGAATTCGCCTCGGTTCCGCTGCGGATCAATCCGGACGGCTCCATTGTACGCCTCGGGGATGTGGCGCGCACGGAGCTGGGCACCGAGCGTTACGGCAGCAATGTCTTGTATAACGGCAAACCCGCCGCCGCAATGGCGGTCCGGCAGGCCCCCGGCGCCAATGCGCTCGACACTGCCGACGGCGTCCGGGCGAAAATGGAAGAGTTGTCACGCTACTTCCCGGCCGGCATGAAGGTCATCTACCCCTATGATACGACGCCATTTGTAAAGGTCGCCATCGATGAAGTGGTAAAAACCCTGTTCGAGGCGATCCTGCTGGTCTTCCTGGTGATGTATCTTTTTATGGGAAATATGCGGGCCACGCTGATCCCGACGATTGCCGTGCCGGTGGTGGTCCTGGGAACGTTTGCCGTGCTGGGGTTTTTCGGGTTTTCCATCAACATGCTGACCATGTTTGCCATGGTGCTCGCCATTGGTCTGCTGGTCGACGACGCCATCGTCGTGGTGGAAAACGTCGAACGGGTCATGCACGATGAGGGGCTCTCACCCCGGGAGGCGACGCGCAAGTCGATGAAAGAGATCACCAGTGCGCTGATCGGCATCGGGCTGGTGCTCTCCGCCGTATTCGGTCCCATGGCGTTTTTCGGCGGCTCCACCGGTGTCATCTATCGCCAGTTTTCGGTGACCGTTATTTCCGCCATGCTGCTGTCGGTGATCGTGGCCCTTATCCTGACGCCGGTCCTGTGCGCATCGCTTCTCAAGCCGAAAACAGAGGAACCTGCGGCGAAAAAGTCCGGTTTCTTTTTCTTGCGGTCATTTTTCCGGGGGTTTGACCGGGTGTTCAACTGGATTCGGGATAAATACGGGATCATGGTCGGCGGGATTTTAAACCGGAAGCTGCGTTACCTGGTCATTTATCTCCTGATCGTGGGCGTCCTGGGATTTTTGTTCCAGAAGATGCCGACCGCCTATCTTCCCAACGAGGATCAGGGGATCATGTTCGTCCAGGCGATGCTGCCGACCGGCTCCACCCTGGAGCAGACCGAGGAGGTGATGACCCAGGTTCGAAACCATTTCCTGGAAAACGAAAAGGATGCGGCGGCCTCCTGTTTTACAATTGCCGGCCGCAGCTTTGCCGGTGTCGGCCAGAACGTCGGGATGGCGTTTGTCCAGCTCCGGGACTGGGATCTGCGCGAAGCGCCCGAACTCAAGGTCAATGCGGTGGTCGGCCGCGCCATGATGGCGTTTTCAAACATCCGCAACGCGCGGGTATTTGCATTTCCCCCGCCGGCGGTTGTCGAACTGGGCCAGGCCGGCGGGTTTGATTTTCAACTGCAGGACCGGGGAGGACTGGGGCACGAAAAATTGATGGCGGCGCGCAACCAGCTGCTCGGAATGGTTTCCCAGGATCCGCGGCTGACCCGTGTCCGCCCCAACGGCTTGGAAGATGTGTCCCAGTATAAAATCGATATCGACTGGGAGCGGGCGGGCGCATTGGGCGTTCCGATCAGCGCCGTCCAGAACACCATATCGGCGGCCTTCGGCAGCGCCTATGTCAACGACTTTATCCAGGGGGGGCGGGTCAAGCGGGTCTTTGTCCAGGCCGATGCCCCTTATCGGATGCTGCCCGGCGATCTGGAGCATCTGTATGTCCGAAACACCTCGGGCAAGATGACGCCGTTTTCTTCCTTTGCCGCCGGGAGGTGGACTTTCGGCTCTCCGCGCCTGGAACGGTACAATGCGTTTTCGTCCGTAAACATCTGGGGCGAGCCGTCGCCGGGGACGAGTTCCGGTGAGGCCATGAACGCCATGGAGGAATTGGTCGCCAAATTGCCCCAGGGCATCGGTTTTGACTGGTCCGGGATTTCTTACCAGGAGCGGATGGCCACTTCCCAGGCATCGGTATTGTATATTTTTTCCGTAATCGCGATTTTTCTCTGCCTGGCCGCCCTATACGAGAGCTGGACGATCCCGGTCACCATCCTGCTGGCCGTGCCCCTCGGGGTCATCGGCGGGGTTGTCGCCACCTCGTTGCGGGGACTGCCCAACGATGTCTACTTCCAGATCGGACTGCTCACGGTACTGGGGCTCACCACCAAAAACGCCATCCTGATCGTCCAGTTTGCCAAGGACAAGATGGAGGAGGGGATGGGGTTGATCGAGGCCACGCTGGAAGGATCAAAACTGCGGCTTCGTCCCATTGTCATGACCTCGCTTGCCTTCGGCTTCGGCGTTCTTCCGCTGGCGATGGCTGACGGTGCCGGCGCAGGCGCCCAGACGGCCATCGGCACCGGGGTTTTAGGCGGGATGGTGACCGCCACATTCCTGGCAATCTTTTTCATTCCCCTCTTCTTCGTCATCGTGGTGCAATTGTTCGGAAAGAAGAAAAAGGATCAGACGGAAACTCCCGATCCGGGCGCTGCGGATTCTTTGAAAGGGACACGGATATGAACAGGAAAATCACTCTACTTATTCTAACGGCCGTTTTCATGACCGGCTGCACGCTGATCCCGAAATACAGCCGACCCGAAGCACCGGTTCCCGCAGACTGGCCGGACGGTCCTGCATACGGGGATACGGCTTCCATTCAGGAATCGCCGGTTGCCTATGACATGCAATGGCGGGAGTTCTTTCCAGATGAACGGCTCCGTGAGGTCATCGATACGGCCCTGGGAAACAACCGCGACCTGCGGGCAGCCGCTCTAAACGTCGAAAGGGCGCGCGCGCTGTACCGCATCCAGCGCAGCGAAATACTGCCGATTGTCAATGCGGTCGGCAGCGGCGCAAAGGATCGTCTGCCCGCCTTTTCAAGGGCGGGGCGTGATGCCACCCAGGAGCAGTACAGTGTCAGCCTTGGCATCAGTTCCTGGGAGATCGATTTTTTCGGCCGTATCCGAAGCCTGGAACAACAGGCCCTGGAGCACTACTTCGCAACGGAGGAAGCCCGCCGCAGCACGCAGCTTCTGCTGATCGCAGAGGTTGCCAACACCTGGCTGACACTTGCGGCGGACCGGGACAATCTCCGGCTGGCCCGCTCCACCCGGGAAGCCCAGCAGGCCGCCTATGATTTGATAAAGCGGCGTTATGACGTCGGGCTTGCCCCCGAACTCGAGCTGCACCAGGCGCAGACGCGGGTCGAAGTGACGCGCCTGGACGTGGCGCGATTCACCGAACAGGTTGCCCGGGATCAAAATGCCTTAAACCTGCTGGCCGGCACCCCGGTGGCAGCCGAACTGCTCCCCGACGCATTGAGCGCGGTCACACCGCCCCAAGACGTTTCGGCCGGAACGTCTTCCGAGGTGCTCCTGCGCCGCCCGGATGTCCTTCAGGCGGAACACCTGCTGATAGCGGCCAACGCCAATATCGGAGCCGCCCGGGCGGCATTCTTTCCCAGAATCGCACTTTTCACCGCGTTCGGGACGGCAAGCGACGACCTTTCCGGGCTTTTTTCCTCCGGAACCGATTTCTGGAATTACGGCGCCCGGATTGCGGTGCCGATATTCGATCCCCGTATCCGTCCGGCCTTCAACGTGAGCAAAGTGGACCGGGAGTTTGCGGTGGCCCGGTATGAAAAGACAATCCAGGAAGCCTTCCGGGAAGTCGCCGATGCGCTGGCGCAAAGGGGGACGATCGCAGATCAGATGGCGGCGCAGCAGTCGCTTGTAGACGCCACTGCGGCAAGCTATCGGCTGTCGAATATGCGATACAAAAAAGGGATCGATACATACCTGACCGTCCTGGACGCCCAGCGTTCGCTCTATGCGGCACAGCAGGGGCTCATCACCGTGCGCCTCACGAAACTTGCCAACCAGGTCCGGCTTTATGCGGTATTGGGCGGGGGCGCCGCCAATGAAAAAAAGTAACAGTTTAGCTTTATGGAAAACGTACTTCCCACCAAACACCCCCCTAACCCCCCTCAAGGGGGGAATCCCTTCGATATGCTTTGGCGGTTGGCGAAGCCGAATCCCCCCTTGAGGGGGGCAGGGGGGTGTTGCCCAAGGTCGCTGCTTTTTTCAAAAAGTTAAACACATACGAGCTACGGTCTGGGCCGTTTGTTTAAATCTGCCCCACACCTGCGCTGATCCATGCAGAAGCAGCTGCCCCGTTTGGCCTTGGCTTTGTGTTTGATCTCGACGCAGGCATCGTTTACCTCCAGGTACTGCTCAAAGCCGCGGGCGCTTAAATCGACTGCCGCCAGGCTGATGCTCATGATCGGGTGCGTGGTCCGTTTGCCCAGTCGGTTTCGGGAATAGATGCCCCTGGCCTGCAGGTGATCCGGCTCGTAAAAGGCTCTGATTCCCTCATCGAATCGGCGGATGATTTCGTTGCAGATCGGCTCGCAGGTTTCTGAGCCGACAAGAAAAATGAAATCGTCTCCCCCGACATGTCCGATAAACCCGTCCCGGCAGCCGAGAGCGTCTATCCCCGCTATTATGGTGTCGGCGGTAAAACGGATGACGTTGTCTCCCCTGGCAAATCCGTACGTGTCGTTAAATGCCTTGAAATGATCCAGGTCGGCATAGACGACGCAGACCGGCGACCGATGCGCAATAGCGGAGCGGATGGCCTCGGCC
>JAGXHH010000061.1 GCA_024636355.1 Desulfobacteraceae bacterium
CCGCCCCTACAACACGACTGGTCATCCGTAGGGGCGGACCTGCGTGTCCGCCCTGCTGGGTTGACTGAATAGTTACGAACCTTGAACCTTGAACCTTGAACTTTGAACTTTGAACCTTGAACCCAACCTTGAACCCTGAACCATCTTTTCCTGAACCATCTTTCAAGGAGCCTTTGCCATGAGCAAATCACGCGTTGCCATTGTACGCTATGAAACACCTTACGATTCGGTCAAAAAAGTTGTCGATCTCTGCGGCGGCCTTGACCACCTGCCGGCCAATGCCCGGGTTTTCATCAAACCGAATATCGTCTTTTGGAGCAAAGTCTGCGCGTTTCCCAAGTGGGGCGTGATCACCACCTCCCGGGTCATCGAGGACATGGTCAAACTGTTAAAGGAGCATGGCATCGACGACATCACCATCGGCGAGGGGATCGTGGCAGATCCCAGGGACAAGGAAACCCCGGCCCATGCATTTGAAACACTGGGGTACGAAACCTTGCGCCAGCGCTACGGCGTCAAGTACATCAACGTGATGGAACGCCCGTTTGAAAAGGTGGAACTAGACGACGGCATTTCTCTTAAATTCAACGAAGACATTCTGCACAGCGATTTTGTCGTCGATATTCCCGCCATGAAGTCCCATAACCAGACCGTTGTCAGTCTCGGGATCAAGAACCTGAAGGGGACCATCGGTATTTCGTCACGCAAGAAGTGCCACAACGCGGACCCTGAAAAAGACCTGCATTTCCATATTGCCAAACTCGCTGACAAGATGCCCCCTATCCTGACGCTCATTGACGGCATTTATACACTGGAGCGCGGACCGGGTTTTGACGGCCGGATGCGCCGAAGCAATCTCCTGGTGGCATCGACCGACATCCTGGCGGCCGACATGGTGGGTGCAAAAGTGCTTGGTTATGAACCGACGGAGGTGCCACACCTGGTTCACGCGGCGAAAAACCGCAACCGGCCCGCCGATTTATCGGAAATCGAGGTGGTGGGCGAAAAAATCGATGACGTGGCCTCGTTTCACGAATTCGATTTCGAATACTGCAAGGAAGAGAGCCGGGAAATGCCGATGCCGCTTGCCAAACAGGGAATCCAGGGGCTCCATTACCGCAAATTCGACGGCACCATGTGCACCTACTGCTCGGGATTAAACGGACTTGTCCTGACCGCTATCCGGTACGCATGGAAGGGCGAATCCTGGGATGGGGTCGAGGTGCTCACCGGTAAATCAATGGAGCCGGCTCCCGGCATGAAAGCGACCATCCTGATGGGGCAGTGCATGTATAAGAAGAACAAGGACCACCCGGATATCCAGAAGATGATTGCCATAAAGGGTTGCCCGCCCAATCCGAAAGACGTGGTCGCGGCCCTGCATGAAGCCGGCATCGAGGCCGACCCCAACCTGTTCGCCCAGATCGAAACCCTGCCGGGCTTCTTCATGGCCCGCTACCAGGACAAACCGGAATTCGACGAATCATTTTTCCGAGTGGCGTAACCGCCCGGGCGGGTTTCGTTTCTCGACGTACCCCGCTTTGCTTCGCGGGAATGCGCGTCGGGATGTGAATCCCGACCCTGGGGTTTGAATATTCTGCCCCTTCCCGGAATGGCGATTCGTGAATCGCCCCTACAACGTGAGGCCGTTGTGCAATGGTCATTCGTAGGGGCGATTCACGAATCGCCCCCTGTCGGGATGTGAATCCCGACCTGCATAACCGCACCATTCGGGATCAGAACCGCATCAGCAAAAAAAGCCTTTTCCACGAATATGGAAAGGGCTTTTTGCATCCAGGATAAATTTGAGCTGTCGGATCAGGTGCCAGGCGGAACATCTTTATTTGTATCCCCACGGGCTTCCGGATAATCTTCGGGCTCCTCGACGTCGGACTTTTTTTTAAGCTTCTCTTGGTTTTCTTTCTTCATTTTGCTCACGCGGTCTTCGCCGCCCTTGTCCTGATCTTTCATTTCTTCCGGCATAATTAAAAACCTCCTTTTTTTCTGTCGTCTTCTCCATGGCTGACTTACAACCGGCAGCAAATTCCGGATGGGATGAACGCCGATTGCCTTTATTTAAAAGTATCGAACTTCTTTCGCTTAATAAATATGGGATTCCCTGCATTTTCATGTCAAAAAGACATTACTCTGACGGTAAATTCGAACATATTTCTTTGTGGGATACGGGAATGGCGTTAGTTTGCGATGAGAAGACCGGGGTAATGTCTTTATTGGCAGGGATGCATGTGTCCGGTTTGATTGCCCCATGGAATCGAGCGTCGGGATGTGAATCTCGACCTACGCAACCGCACCGAAAAACCGTCTATGAACGTGGATTTCGCCGCATGATCACTGTCGGGATGCCCGCCGGATTTATTTCGGCCGGGCGCTCGTCGACAAATCCGAATTTCCGGTAGAGCGACCGGGCGGCAACTCCTTCGGGCACCGACTTCTCAAACGTCTGCACACAGACGGCGGTTGCTGCGTTCAGACGCATCAGGGCAACTTCAATCAGCATATTCGCCAATCCCCGCCCCCGAAAGGTTTCGGATACGGCCAGCCACATGATTTCGTTGTTTTCCCGGGAAATTATAACGCCTCCGGCCAATGCCCCGATACCCGCTTTCTCACTTTCATGGATACAGAAGGCATTCCCCACGGATATGGCCAGCCGGACTGCATCCTTGAAATACGGGTCATCGGCCATCGGGCCAAACAGGTGTTCCACCTGCCGCGCCAGGACCAGCCAGCGGTCCAGATCTTCAAGACGGGAGAGTTCAACTTCCATCGCAATGATTCCATATGCTATAAAGGAAAGAAGGTTAACGGCGAAATACCAAAACTTGCGTTATCAGAGGGAAACCCGAAATGGAAGAAAACAAAGACCCGGCTTTGCAACATGCCTTGCCGGCTTACTGGAACCAATTGGCCGAAATCGAACCCGAGGCGGTTTGCCGGCGGGCGATGCTGCCCCCTTTTACGTCCGACGGGTACCGGATACCGTTTTTGAACAAAAGCATCTTGGCGGATATCGAGTCAAAGCAACTCATAGCAGAATTCGACGGATCACGTGTTGCCCTTGATGACCCGCTCCAGGAACTTATCATATTGCTTTACCTAATCAATGCCGAAGAGACGCCGCTTGCCGGAGAGATGGTCACGGTCAAGGAACTGTCGGAGTGGCATTTCTTCGTTGGCGTGCACGCGCTGGATGTCCGGAAAGTGGCAGACCGGTTCGGGTTCGATCCGGATAAATTTGCGCGGGCGGCAGAGGCCATCGGCGGCCAGCGGTTGGATCTTGCAGACGTTTCCTACCGGTTCCAGCCCCTGCCCCGGGTGCCGGTCACGTACCTGCTGTGGCTCGGGGATGATGAATTTGCGCCGAATGTAACGGTCTGCTTCGACCGCACCATCGAGCGTCACTTTGCCGCAGACGGAATCTGGGGACTGGTCAAACGACTCTCGCGCGCCCTGGTTACGGGGACTTGAGTTCAAACGCCTTTTCAAAAAACCGGGGGTCATCGAAATGCAGGCGCCCCACGAAGGATATGGCATGGTGGCCGCGCTGGCGCATGGCGCCGGCAGACGGCACTCCCATCGGCCAGAAAAACCAGCGCTCGGGGCGCTGGCTGCCGGCCACGATGGCATCTTCTCCGAACATGCTGGCAAACCCGTCGCCGCGGGGCAGACTGCGGAGCCGGTCATAGGGAGCGTTCCGGTATGTGATCATTTCCGGCATGTAATTCCGCGCGCTGGTCAAACCCACCACGAAATGCTCGATTCCGGTCAGGTGAATCGCCACCCGCGAATCTTCACCGTCCGGAATCCGGTCTTCCAGAATCAAGGGCGGTTCACCGGTTTCCGGGTCCTCTCGAACAGCAAGCCGGTCGCTTACCGGAAAATATTTATGATAGCACCCGCACGGGTGGATGCTGTCATATATCATTACCTTACCTTTCTCATCCAGGGTCACCCGCCAGGTCAACCCGTCGAGATGGCCGCTATAAAAATCGAAAAGACCCTGAGACGGCCGATCGGGAAACCAGATCACGTAGTTTAACTGCAGAAAGATTTCTCCGTCCATCCGGGTGAAGCTGTGGTACCGGAATACCGCCGGATCCCTCACGTCGACGGCGACGCGTTCGCCTGCCCAGTGCGGCCAGCCGATGCGGTCACTGCCCGGGTGCGGCAAAACGTGGAACACCGGCGCAAAATAATCGAAAAAACGGGCCAGTTCGTCCGGCGCCGGTTCGGGAATCCCGAGCGCACTCTGCCGGCGGGCCTGTTCGAGGACGGTCAACCTGTGATCGGCCGGGAATGCCGCTTTTCTTTTATCGGGATAATACCAGTTGCCGTCGGTTTGGTTTACGAACTGCGGATCCTGAAAATCCTGTTTTGCCTCCCGGTGCAGCCCCCATATGCCCGGAAAAACAACCAAACGGGTTACCGGGTACAACCCGGCGATGCGGGCCCACGTGTTGTAATCATCCGGGACCCGGGCCTTTTCAATAACAGCGGCCTTTTCTTCCGGTTGGGTACTCACCTGTTCTGTGAGCAGCCGGCCGCAGTTATCGAGAACCTCAGCGATTGTAGACCTTTCCTGAGCCGGAAAATACTTTCGGAACCACCCGGACGGCAGGTTGGCAAGCTCCACGTTGCGCCCCGCAGAGCCGAGCCGGCCGGCGCGCGTGATCCACTCGGCTTTTTGCTCCCGGCCAGTCAGCTCATTTCGAAAAGAGCCGAGAAACCGGTTGACCCGCAGGCAGGGATAATTCTCAATCCGTGCCGCCTGGACATCCATGACACCGGCGGCACGGATGAGTTTGTCAAAATCTGCGACAAGCGCATCACACCGCCACTCGGTGTTAAGCGTATTCGGCACTTCCGGGGGCGCAGGGAATAAAATCCCGCACCCGGCACCGGCCGCTGCGATACCGAGGAGCACGGCTATCCACAGCCGAAGGAAAGTAATTTGGAAGAGCCAAAAGGTTTTCATGGAAGCATATCGGTTTATTGGATTTATCATGCTTCTTAGCTTTCCTCGTTGTCAGTGAAGCGATAGCGAAATGGTTGTCGTTGTCGTAATCGTACTCGAGAAGCGGCGATTACGACAACGACAACGACAACGAAAAGGAAGCCCATCCCGCAAAAGGAGTTCCCTTGAAAGTATTTTTTCTCTCGCCAAGACGCAAAGACCGCAAAGAAAGATACAAATACCTTGGCGTTCTTTGCGTCTTGGCGAGAGATAGAGCTTTTTACAAGTCCATCAAGATTAAGATTAAGATTAAGATTAAGAGCAAGAGCAAGAGTTATATAAAAGCGATTGAGCGAATTCAGCCTACCGGTATTTGCTGATATCCACTCCTCTTAATTCCGCCCGCCTGTCGTACCAGTCCATTTCGTCCTGGGGCGGCTCGATGATCAGGTCCTCGGGTTTGCGCACCAGGGATATGGCGTCCGAGGGGCAGGTGGTGATACACAGTCCGCAGCCGATGCACTTTTCGGCAACCACCCGGTAGGCGTCATCTCCTTCTTCTATGGCATTGACCTGGCAGCGTTCATCTGCACAGACGCCGCAGACCGAACAGGCTTCGGGATCGATTTCGGCATAGTAAGCGGAATTGATCACCTTTGCCGCCTCGATGCCCAGGTCGGTGATGCCCCGCAGCACCCCGCAGCAGCAGCCGCAGCAGTTGCAGATAAAATAGTGGCCGCTTTTTACGTTCCAGGTCAGGTGGACCAGGCCGGCTTCCTCCGCCTTGTTGAGCAGCTCGTACGCCTCCTGCTTTGTCATGGTCTTGCCGTACGGATGATCGTCGAATATTCCGGGGATCGGGGCATAGGCGGTGCAGACCTGCACCGGTTTGCCGCAGGGTTCGCCCATCAGCCCTTTTTCCTTCTTGCAGATGCAGTCGAAAGACATAAACGACTGGCTGCTTTCGATAATATTTGAAACGCGTTCGTAGGCAAGCGCTTCGTGCTCGGGCCGGATCTCGGATTCGATCGGAATCACCTGCATCAGCTGAGGCGAATTGGAGAAGAACTGTTCACCGAAGGTCGCGCCGTATTCTTCGGACAATTCGGCCAGTTCCCGGTCCATGCGGGGGAGCTGGAATTCGTAGATGCCGAACACCCAGGGCATCATGCGATAGACCTTTATCCCGCCCAGATCGATACCGAACACCTGCCCCTTTTCTTTCATGGTTTCGAGCATCCCGGCCACCTCTTCCAGGGGCCGGCCGGTACGCTCGGCCACCTGCTCCGGTGTTTCGAAATGGAGTTTGAGTTCGCCGAACAACTCGGCTTCTTCAGGCGAGAAAATTCTTCTCAACAGCTTGATTTCGGTGCCTTCCGGGGTTGCCGGAAATCCGTTCGGCAGCGTGTCGAGCACCTCAGCCAGCTTACGGTAAACCTGCTCACTCATGTCTTTCTCCTTTATCTGATTATCCGATGATTCAAGATAAGATTACATAAAGTTGCGGGACCAAGGTAATTGAGAATGGAACTTCTATAATTATCAATAGAATAAGGGGGGATTACGCTTCAGGCAAACGAATACATTCCATTAATGCAAAGAAAAGTCGTTTTATTCGATCTGCCATGTCATTTTTATCTAATCGGCCATGTCCTATTCATCTAATCGGCCATGTCAATGGACACCACATCGAACTCCCGACCGGAAATCACGTTCAGGTCCCCGCTTTCACATTTCGGACAATCGAAAACGGCTTCTTCGGACGGCCATTCATGAAGGCACGCATTGCATCGGGTGGCGGCCGGCACTTCCTCGATATGCATTTTCGCCCCCTCCAGCGGCGTGTCTTTGGAAAGGATTTCCAGGTAGAACAACAGGCTTTGCGGGACCACTCCCGACAGTTTGCCGATTCGAAGATTGAGCTGCTCCACCCGGGGATCTTCCAGATGGGCCGGAATGGCGGCAACAGCGATATTGACGACCTGCTGGGCAATTCCCATTTCGTGCATACGATTTTCCTATTTCGTATTGTCCGACTTCTTTATCTTTTCGCTCATCTCCATCAGCCCGAGACGCCGGGCCCGTTCCTCCCATTGCTGCCGGGCCAGGTGCTGCATATCCCGAACCGTATCGACTTCATCGACGATTTCCATTCCAAGAAGTGTTTCGACCACATCTTCCAGGGTGACGAGTCCGGACAACCGCCCGTATTCATCTATTAAAATCGCAATGTGCTCCTGGCGTTCCAGAAGTGCGGCGAACAGTTTGTCGAGCCGGAACGAATCGGGAAGCAGGTGAATCTCCCGCCGGAATTCACTCAGGCTGCGCTGCAGGTCGTTGCGGGCCATGCTGATGAGCAGGTCGTCCTTCAAGACGTATCCGGTTATATTGTCGACGAATGCGTTGTATACCGGAATCCTCGAAACCCGGAGCTGCTCGATGTCGTCCTTCTTCTGAGCAATCACGTCGTCTTCGTTAAAGGCGATCACCACGATCCTGGGCGTCATGATGTCCCGTGCCCGCAGGGAACCGAACCGGATCAGGTTTTTAAACATCCGCCATTCTTTTTCCTTGAACACGCCTTCGCGCCGGGCCAGATC
>JAGXHH010000062.1 GCA_024636355.1 Desulfobacteraceae bacterium
CCCATCCGGAGCGGAAGCTGGCCCCGATCGACGACCCCCATGCCTTCGCCGCCTTCAACGCCTTCAATGGCTTCCTCGGCTCGTCCCTGCATCCGGCCATCGGCAAGGTGATGTTCAAACCGACGGATTTGCCCCCCTTGGCGGCCGCCCCCTTGTTGGCGGCCTCCATGATGCCGCCGCCGCCGCCGGTGATCACGGCGAACCCGCTTTCCGCAAGTTTTCCGGCAATCTCAAGGGCGGCCGTATAAGAGGGGTGGTCCGGCTTTATTCGGGCGGATCCGAAGATGCTGACCGCCGGGCCCAGATCAAAGAGCGCCTCGACACCATTGACAAATTCTCCCATAATTTTAAATAATCGCCAGGCTTCACTCAGCTTAATTTCGTCGATGAGAAACTGTTTCTCCATTAATCGGGCTCCTTTACAGGGTGCGAAGGGGAAGGCAAAAACATTTCATAAGAATCAAGTTTCATATGAATAATTTGCATTATTTCAAATGGTTGCGAATATTTAACCTGGCCAATTTCTAACAGCCGGCACCCGGAATGTCAACGATTTAGTTGACATCGAAGCCACGGGCGTGCTAAAAATTAATATTTTATCCATATCAATTTATAATAAAATGAATGTGTTGGGCAAGAAACTCTCAAAAACCGTCACCATTGTCAATGCTCTCGGCCTCCACGCCCGGCCCGCAGCCATGATTGCCAAAAAGGCCATGAACGCCAAATCGAACATATGGCTGATCAAAAACGGGGAATACGTAGACGCATCGAGTATTATCGATATTTTATCCATGGCCTGCACCAAGGGATGCCGTATCACCCTGGAAATTGACCATCCTTCAGATGCCGTGATCCTCAATGAAATAACCGCTTTGTTTGAAAAGGGTTTTGATGAATAACGAACACCGGCCGCATTCGGATTCACAAGAGATCATCCTGACCGGCATCAGCGGTTCTCCGGGAATATGCATCGGCAAGGCCTACCTGGTCGACAGGGAAGGTGTCGATGTTATTGAAAAATATTATCTCAGCGACCATGAGATCCCCAACCAGATCAAGCGGTTTAAAAGCGCGGTTCACAAGGCGAAAACCGAACTGGCCGCCATTATAGAAGAGATCCCCAAAGACCTCCGGGAGCATGCTTACATCCTTGAAACCCACATGCTGCTGCACAAGGACAAGATGCTCTATGGAAAAACGATCGAGAACATCGAAAAAGACGGGGTCAATGCAGAATGGGCACTTAAGAAGGCCACGTCTTCCGCCAGGAAAATGTTCAAAGACATAACCGATCCCTACCTGAAGGCCCGGGCATCGGATATCGAGAACGTATCGGACCGGATCATGCGTCAGTTGACCGGACAAAACGGGGTCAACATCTCCGGAATCGACAAGCGTGTCATCCTGGTGGCCGACAACCTGTCGCCGGCGGAAACCAGCCAGATTCAGCTCAACCGGGTCATGGGGTTTATCACCAATCGCGGCGGCAGGACGTCCCATACCAGCATTATCGCCCGGACACTTGAAATCCCGGCAGTGCTCGGCCTGGAAAAAGCCACGACCATGGTTCACAACGACGACCTGATCATTGTCGACGGCAACGAAGGGATCGTCGTCCTCAATCCCGAAGAAGAGACCCTGATCCGCTATGAAGAACTCGACCGTCGTTATGAAGCCCATAAAAAGGATATCATCCGCACCGGCGAACTGCCGGCCAGGTCTGAAGACGGGCGGCTGTTCCGGGTCATGGGCAACATCGAACTGCCCGAGGAAGTCGTCGGGGTCAAAGATCACGGCGGCGACGGCATCGGCCTGTTCCGAACGGAGTTTCTTTACCTTTCACGGAATTATTTTCCCAGCGAGCAGGAGCTCTACGACCAGTACAAGGAAGTCGTTGAATTAATGGCGCCGCGGCCGGTGACCATCCGGACGCTCGATATCAACGGCGACAAAGAGATTTCCACGATTCGAACCCCCGATGAGGCCAACCCGGCCCTCGGTCTCCGGGCGATCCGGTTCTGCCTGAAAAAACCGGGAATATTCAAAACCCAGCTCCGGGCGATTCTTCGTTCTGCGGTACACGGATCGGTCCGGCTTCTGCTGCCGATGATCTCCAGCTGCGAAGAAATATCCGAGTCAATCCGCCTGCTCGATGAAGCGGCTGAATCCCTGGAAAAAGAAGGCTTTGCCTACAACCGCGACATTGAAGTCGGTATCATGATGGAAGTGCCGTCCGCAGCCATTCTGGCCGATTCAATGGCGGACATGGTCGACTTTTTCAGTATCGGCACCAACGACCTGGTCCAGTATACCCTGGCCATAGACCGCGGCAACCGTCATGTGGCGCACTTGTACAATCCACTGCACCCCGCGGTAATCCGACTGATCAAGCACATTGTCGACAGTGGTAAAAAAAAGGGGAAGCCGACGTATATGTGCGGGGAAATGGCGGCAGACCCGCTGCACCTGCCAATCCTGCTCGGTCTGGGGATCGACGAACTGAGCATGGCCCCGCAGTCCATCCCGGAAATCAAGAACAAGATCCGGAAGATCAATGTTTCGGATTCCGAGCAGTTTATGGTGACCGTGCTCAAACAGAAAACAGCTGCCGACACCCATCGCCTGATTCTGGAAGCGTTCGGAGATATCCTATATAAGGATGTGTATGCCGGATGATTACAGGGTTGCCAATACCCAAACCCGCATTATACTGAGCCCCTATGAATAACGAACACATAAAGATCGCGACCGAGAACCGAAAGGCGCGCCACGACTTTCACCTGTTGGAAGAAATCGAAGCGGGCATGGTCCTGCGGGGCACCGAGGTAAAATCGCTGCGCCAGGGACGGGCAAATCTCAAGGATTCCTATGGCCGGTTCAACAATCAGGGGGAACTATACATTTTCCAGATGCACATCAGCCCCTATACACATGCGCATCTCGACAACCATGAACCGGAACGGCCGCGAAAACTGCTGCTGCACAAATCGGAACTCCGGCGGCTTTATGGCAAGCTCCGGGAGAAAGGACTGACCCTGGTGCCCTTGCGGGTCTATTTCAAGAAGGGCAAAGCCAAAGTCAGTATCGCCATAGCCAAGGGCAAGCGCCAGTATGACAAACGCGATTCGATCAAGGAACGCGAGGTCCGGCGCGAAATGGACCGGGCAATGAAAAAAGACCGATAGCCGCCCGGCCGTCCTTGACAATCCATCCGCAATGATTTATTCTACTCTTGTTTGATTTCAGAACGGCTTTCTTTCCCACCGCCGGTCCTTTCAAAAATTTGAGGGGGCGAAACGGCTTCGACGGGGATATGGAAGCAATGGTCGCATACCGAGTTCCACTAACTCGTTAAACTGGTGGCGTTTAAACACAAACGCAGACGATTATAACTACGCTGTAGCCGCTTAGTCGGCTACCGTCCAACCGGACCTCTCCTGTGGGTCCGGATTGGGCGTCGATCAGCAGGATAGCCAATCCGGGATTGCCTGTTCCTTGGAAAGGCGAAATTCAAACAGGCTTGCGGTTTGCGGATCCCGCCTGAAGGAGACGCAAATAGCGAAATTTAAAATTTAGGCTAAGTATGTAGACGCCGTTGTGGATTATTTCCGGACCCGGGTTCGACTCCCGGCGCCTCCACCAAGTTTTTTTTAGACAGACAAACCGATCCTGTTGCCGAATCCGGCAAACTGAATCGGTTTTTTTGTTTTTACAATTAACGTGTTATACAGAAACACTAAGGGATGTGAGCCTGTCTTATAGACAGAGTGGACATCGTGGACAGAAGGCTCGACCGTCCATATCGTCCATGGTGTCCACTCGGTCCACCCACATCTACCCCGAGATTTCCGCCAATGCCGTACTGGTTTTAATTGCTGTGGCCTGTTCGCTGTCGAGCGACTGGCACAGGATTTTGAAAAGGCAGGCGGTTTTACGGAGCGCCTTTACCGTGTACGCAGTGAAAAGCGGAGGAAGTCCAAATGACCGACCAACCCATCAGAACAGCGGAGTACCGCGACTGGCTGAAGGATATTAAACAACGAATCCGATAGGCGCAGGTTAAGGCGACCCTATGATCGAAGATCGTATTGAATATCACCGCAATGCTGTTGCCCTGATCCCGGAACCGGATGATCCCGACCCGGGGTTGGTGATTATGGTTATTGGGACATCCCCCCTTGGCCCCAGCCTGATCTGTGATTGCCGGAAAGCCTTGAAAAACAGGAATTGCGCCCACGCAAAGGCACAGTCGGCCGCTATCAAGGATACGCCCGATTTCGATTCCCTCTTCCGGCAAAGCATATAGAAAGCTTCTGGTACAAACTGGCCTATCATTTCGGCAGGGAATATGGCATCAGCGGCATTACCTTATCCGCCGGAGCAGATATGGAAACGGCCTGTTTTTCGCTTCAATGCCGAAATGCCCGGGCAGAAGGCATCGATGTTTCGGTGCCGCCCTGCGGGTGCGTCAGCTTCGACTGGAACTGATGCGCATACGTGCAATCCTTGCCGATAAACCGCTTATCATCGATCCGTCCGCCATCGGACCCGATGCGCAACTGCTTCAATCGATTCTCGACATGCAGCCGCCGGTGCCGGCACAGGACCTTGACGCCCTGGAAAGCCCGTTGCGCGGCTATCAGCGAACCGGGGCTGGCTGGCGTTTTTGCACGAAAACCGTCTCGGCGGTCTGCTCTGCGACGATATGGGGCTGGGGAAAACGCACCAGATTATGGCGCTGATGTCATGGTTGACTGAAAAAAAAGCAGGCAAGTCCCCGTTTCTCGTGGTCTGCCCCACTTCCGTCCTTTCCCATTGGGAACGGAAAATACAAGAGCATGCACCGGCGCTTTGCCCTGTCGTTTATCACGGTACAGACCGCGAACTCGATCGGATAACAAAATTGCCAATAGCTAATTGTGAATTGCGAACTTTGAAAAGCAACAATCCTCCCCTTTTTCCCTTGAATGATTCACCCCGGCATACGAAGCAAGAAAAACCCAATCTATGTATAAATATCGTTTTACTTCAGAAGAAAAAAATTGATGGAATCAACGCCTTTATCCACAATGCTTTTCAAGCTGATGAAAACGAAATAGTTCGCCGACAAGTTGCAATTATATTTCGGCATGAATAATTTGTTGGAATGAAGCCTCTGAGAATATTTCCCTGCTGAATTGAGCATAAACCCCTAAATACAACCGCAAATTAAGTTTAATAAGTATTTTCGAAGCATAAAAGAAGAGACAATAGAGCATTTTACCATCAATCTTCATTCCGGAATTGATCCGGAATGCATTATCGTCAATAACGGATGAACGAGTTCAGAACAGAGGTGAGTATGGAAATGCATTCTACATTGAATCTGAGTCGGCATTCATACGAGTTTAAAAGAGGATACCACGACAGGGAGGTGGTCATCATAGGTCACCAGCGGTTCCAGAACTCCCTGATGGCGGCGACATTGACGAAAGAACTTGAAATCCCCTGTTTTTGTGGAGATCAGGTGGAACTGACGGTAGAGACCGATTGCTGCCGACTGATCCTTTGCGATGGGGCCGGGCGAAAGGAATTTATCGATATTTTCGAAGAGTTCACTCCTCTGTACCAACAGCTCAGCCCCCAGTGCCTGATCGCATATTTCAATATTCGCCGGGATGCAAGGATTGTCCACCGTGATTCGCTGGCGCGGGGCATACGGGGTATTTTTTTCGAGAACGAACCGCTGGAGCTGTTTATAAAAGGCATCCGCACCATTTTATCAGGCGAATACTGGTTTTCACGGGAACTACTGAACCGCTGGATTCCGGAGACCAGACGCACGATGAATCTTGAACCGGCAGTCGAAACCCTGTCTCTTATACACATCTGACGCTGCCGACGA
>JAGXHH010000063.1 GCA_024636355.1 Desulfobacteraceae bacterium
CCCTGAACGCCTGCGGTCGGAAATATCACGGTAATTGCCCAGGAGCCCCCGGATCTCGGGGTCATGCAGGAGATTCCTTCCGGTGAACTCGATCCACTTGTAATTGCCGTCCTTGCACCGATATCGGCATTCCGCGGTTCCACCGGCGTTGCGTTCCCCCGCAATGGCATAAAAGAATTGCTGGACGGCATCCAGGTCTTCCGGATGAATATTGTCCCAGGCGCTGGCCCCCACCACCTCTTCCGGCTTCCAGCCAAACCATTTCTCGATGTTCGGGCTCTTGTACCTGTTGATTCCGTCACGGTCAATGATGACGATCACATCCCCGATATTCGCTATCATTTTGCCTTGTCGGCTTTCACTTTCCCTGAATTTCCGCTCGCGTTCGCGCAGTGCCATTTCGGTGTTTTTGCGGGCAACAATTTCACCGATCAGCCTTGCAGCTGCCAGCAGGCGTTGCTTTGCGATTTCTACAATAAAAGGGGGACGGGATTCGTAAACATTGGCGTTCTCACGGAGTTCCGTGGCATCAATCCCATACTCCATGGAAATCTTCTGCAGCGCCGCCCTGTCTTCTGGTGGGTCACCATGCCCCATATTAATCGCGCCGATAATTTTCCCGTCACTGAAAATCGGTGCGACGTAAAGCATTATCCCGCCCGCACACTTCATTTCGACCGGCTCTCCACTTGCCATGCAAATTTTTGACGCCCTCACGCAAGATTCGTGACATAACCATTTGCCGCAGGATAGCGCTTCCTGATCGCTTTTGGTATTGCATAACCGCCATGAAGCGATATCCAGTAAGCGGCACCATTTTGAAGAAAATATACCCAGTGCATAATCGCCATTTGACTCATATACCGCCGCAGAAGTTTCTAAAAGCTGCAGAAAATCTTCCACTATATCGGTAAGCACCTCTTTGCCGACGGCATCTATAATAAGGCGCCTGGCATTTAAAACGGATAGATCGCCATATTCGGGTACCACATTTTTCCCGGATGGTATTGATTGGACATGATCGGGTTTTAACATCCATTCAATTTGCTTGAGCCTGTTTTCCGTCTGCTTGCGCCGCGTGATATCCCTTGAACTGAATACCATGTTTTGCGGGCAGCCATTTCCATCTTTTAAAAGCTTTCCCACCGTTTCAAGCCACAGGTATGTGCCGTCTTTACAGCGGTATCGGTATTCGACTGTACGGGTGTAACCCGATTCCCTGAAGTCTATGAATTCTTCACGAACATGCGGCAGGTCTTCGGGATGGACAAAATCCATTACATTTTTCCCGATCAGGAAAATCGGATCATAACCGAGTATTTCATGAGATTTTCCGGCAAACGTGAAGTCTCCCGCCGGATCTGTCAAAGCGACTAAATCAAGCATGTTTTCGGTAACGCTCGTTAAAAGTGCCGCTTGATCCTTTTGCATATCAAGGGCACGGCGCAACGCTTGATTTTCCGTCTTTAATTCGCAAAAAATCTGCCGGATTCCTTCACTCGTCATTTTTTCCAGACTTGGCACATCCATGGGGCAATCCCTGCATATATTCAAATTTATAATATTTACAATAATTTATCTTGCACAACATATCAGTACTTACATCGGAAAGCAAGAAATGAAATTTTCCGCATAACCGTGAGGCCATAACTAGTCATATGACCTGAGCTAAAGTGACGATTCAAGCCTGAAGCAAACCCCTCAGGGGTGCTATATTGAACAACTATGAAGCAGTCGAACCAGGGCTTTCGATATGCACATGCATCACGCAGCGGTGGCAGTCAAAGGTGAGCCGGTAATGCCGGTGTCCGTCGGTTAATTGTAACGGTTCTTTGAGGGAAACGGCCTTTTTGGCATGCCGCGGGCACGCGTCAAGCTGCTTGCGAATGCAGTATCGGGTCGTCATGACAATTTTCCCCAGGGGATCGCCCCCGCGTTCAAGGGCCGGTTCACCCACCGTTGCGCCGTGACGGAGGTAGAACCGCTCCGCATGGGCGTTTAAGACATTGGCGCGATAATCGACTGTTCTTTCCGGATAGGGAACCGCATTGGGAATAACGGAAACGGCCCTGGGCTGGTAACGGTTCAACCGAATCTCCGTGAGCCGGTCCAGCGCCTCCCGCCGCAGACGGTTCAGCGCGCTGAGGGGCAGAAAGCCCGGCTGGGGAGGATGGACAGCGATTTCCGTGACCTCGTAAATGGTGGTTCCGGTGCTCGATAACTGAACGGTGGCCTGATTCAGCGCCATCTCCGGATTGCGGGGGGCCTGATACGCAATATCGATGGCCGCCGTTGCCTTATTGCCGTCCTCGTCGACCGCCTCCAACGATATGCGGTCCTGATGCTGCTCAAACCGGAGGGATATTCCGATCCTCCGGACGGCGGAGGTTTTCTCCAGCATCCTGGAAAATTCGTGATCATGGTTGCGAAAGAGGTGATCTCCCCTGGCCAGCTCCCCCATGGTATTCGGATATACCCGGTCATCCTGTACCCGATTGACCCGAAAACCGGACAAGGCCCCCGACCGGGTGAAAAAACAAAGCCCGTCACCGTTATTCAAACGATCCCCTTTCATGCGAAAAAACCCCCGCTCCACCGCCGTGACCGTGCCGATCTGCTTCCCCAGGGATTTCGGGGAGTCAATGGCGCCGATTTTTTCATTCCCGCCGAAAATAAAATACCGGGTTTGTCCGCGGTTAAAGGTTTTCTGAAGGTCCGGCTCAAACCCGGGGGTCGTTTTCCCTGAACTGGCGCGCCGGTACCGGGGGTTGTCCGAAAGAAACCGGTCGATTTCCCGGCGGAAGGCGGCGGTGACATTCTTCACATACCCCGCGTCCTTGTAACGTCCCTCAATTTTAAAGGAGGTGATCCCGGCCTTTACCAGGTCAGGGACCGCGCCCGACAGGCTCAGATCCTTCAGGGAGAGCAGATGTTTATTTTCCGAAACCGTTTTGCCGTCGCCGTCCGTGAGCGTATAGACGTGCCGGCAGGGTTGGGCGCAGACGCCCCGGTTTCCGCTTCTCCCGGCCGCGGCCTGACTCATGCAGCATTGCCCGCTGTAGGAGACGCACAGGGCGCCGTGAACGAAAAATTCCAGATCGATATGCGTAACATCCCGGATGGCGTTTATTTCCGCAAGGCAGAGTTCCCTCGCCAGGATGACGCGGGAAAACCCGACGGCTTCCAGAAATTTCACCTTTTCCGGGGTGGCGTTATGCATCTGGGTGCTGGCGAAAAGAGGAATGGGGGGAAGATCGAGTTCAAGCAGGCCGACGTCCTGGATTATCAGGGCATCGGCCCCGGCCGCGTGAATCTGGTGGATCAGTTCCAGGGCTTTGGGGATCTCCGAATCCGTCAGAATGGTATTGAGCGCCACATAGACCCTGGCGGCGAACGGGCGGGCATAGCCGATCAATTCCGCGATTTCTTCAATCGTGTTTCCGGCGCCGGCCCGGGCGCTGAAGCCGGGGCCGCCGATATACACCGCATCGGCCCCATGATCGATGGCGGCAATTCCGATTGCGGCATTCCCGGCGGGCGACAGCAGTTCGAGCGGAATGGTCATAGTGGTGTACCTTTAATATTCGCCACGATAAATTGCCGGATGATTTCCCTGGCCTGGCCGATATCGGAATATGGGGCGGTGACGATGGCATCGCTTCCGGCAATCATGGCGGAAAGTCGTTTGCCGGCCGCCGGTCGGAACAGAGACAAAACCGGCTTATTCAAAGCGCAGGCCCAGCCAAGCTCATATCCCACTCCTAAGGAAGGGAGGGTCACCTCCGCCACGATCAGGTCGCAGTCCCTCAACCATGCCATGTCCCGATCATGGATTGCCGGGTCATTCGGGCCGTCATCCCCTTGCTCGGTAAGTCCCATATCGCCCACATGTTCGGTCAGCACCTTGCCGAAAGATTGAAGATATTGAATGATCTCATAATATAAGGCGACATCGCGCCGCCCGCCCCGGATCGCTCCGGCAAAATAGATTTTCATTTGCTGCTCCGTGTGAAAGATTCCAGGGCATTATACGCTAAAGATGATCATTGATCCATGAATCGGTATTTGAACTGCCTGCATTATTTTTTTCATATCCCATTGACATATCCCAAATGCATTTATATCATCCTTAAAAAAGCATTAAACCCCTTCACTAAAGGTGTCCGATATGGCGAATGTAAAAACCAGGATTTTTAAAAGCAATCGCAGCCAGGCGGTTCGTCTCCCAAAAGAAGTCGCCTTGCCGGATTCGGTAAAAGATGTCGAAATTACGAAAATCGGCAATAAACGGATTATCGTACCGGCGGGGCAGTCCTGGGATGATTGGTTTGATTCACCCGGGGTTTCCGACGATTTTATGGACGAACGCCATCAACCGGAAGATCAGGTCCGGGAGTCGATTTAGTGCTGAAATTCCTGCTCGATACAAACATTGTCATTTACACCATGAAAAACCGGCCTAAACAGGTAAATCGGCGTTTTCAGCAGCACGACGGCCGGATGGGAATATCCACAATCACTCTGGGGGAATTAGTGTTCGGGGCGGAACGTTCGCAGCAGGTGGAAAGAAACCTGGCCGATATCGAAACTTTGGCCGCCCGGCTGGAAGTACTCCCCTTCGACCACCGGGCAGCCTATCATTTCGGGCAGATACGGGCGAAGTTGTATCGTACGGGCCAGCCCATCGGACCCTATGACATGATGATTGCCGGTCAGGCCAGGGCACTGGGGCTGGTCCTGGTAACCAACAACACCCGGGAATTTGAACGGGTGCCCGGCTTGATGCTCGAGGACTGGAGCCGGGAATAATTGCACGTGGGCATCGGCAACTTCTGAAGTGGCTGCCGCGTCGACAGATTGCACCAGTCTTTCGACCCGGGAAGAATCCGGTTTTTCCACATAAAGTTTTATTTGGTTATCCGGAAAACTCCAGTAGCATTTCCTTTAATTCGCAATTCAAAGTTAGCTATTCACAATTCATAATTAATTCGGAATATTAAATCAAAAGAAAATTGTGAATAGTGAATTGCCAATTGCGAATTGATAATTACTGGAGTGAAGCGGATAACCAGAAAGTTTTACCAGGCTGCTGGTGTCCATGTAGAGGATCATTTTACCGCCGATCCTCTATGACTGCGCTCGATACGCTCTTGCCTTTCGAGGCAATCCGATGCCGCATCCCTTTCGGCTTGCCGCCGGACCAGTCGGCCAGATCCCGCTGGACCAGCGGATACAGCTTTTCCTCACAACTTTTTTCCCCAAGGGGGGCAATAATGGCAATTGCCTTTTTCCGGTCGGTCAGAATAATCTTTTCCCCGGCCCGGATCTTCTTCATGTAATGCCCCAGATTTTCCTTCAATTCCCTTATCCCGACGCGTTCCATAATCATTGCCTTTATAGATTTGCTCGCTGATGTGTATGCATTTTAATTATTGTTGTCTCTTTTATCAAGAAACAGGTGAGGCGAAGATACCAGCACGTTCACGTTCACGGAAAAACCTGTGTCCACCTCGGCCGTCATACCGGCGGAGGCCGGTATCCAGTCCTCATGACGTCAATATCCCGGCCTCCTCGTGCTCGTGCGCATAACCGTAATCGGTTTTTGAAGTTTCCGATTATCCGTTTATATCTCCTTCATCAGAATGATGGCCCTTCACCTGGTAAGCCCATATTTTGAACTGGGCTGTCATAATGAGTGCCGAGAACCGTAGGTCGGGTTTCCGTACCCGACAGGGAGCCGAAGAAGGTTGGCCGGTTGGTTTTTTAAACGTTTTTCCGGATACCTGCTTCGCTTTGGTGACGTTTTTACGGGAGCCTGACAGATAACCGGATCAGATCCGATTTTTATCCTGACACATTTGCCATCGTGACGAAGGGCGTCGGGATGTGAATCCCGACCTACAAAACCGGCAGTATCCAAAACGAATGCCTCAGTAGAGATTCTGCTGAAATCCTACGAAAACCTCACGAATATTGGCGACGCTTCCGAGCTCCGATACTGCGTCACCGAGGCTGTGGTATTTCAGTTCGATCAACTGCGGCAATTTTGCTATATCCAGCTCACCAACACCCCGTTTCACATAATGGCCGAGCACGAATTCCAGGAATTCCTGCTGCTGATAATCATATCCCGTAAAAATCAGTGCCCGGCGGGATTCCACGCGTTCGGCCCGGGTGACCGGCGGCATGGCAAAGGCGATATAGGCCAGCACATCATATAAATCGCTGTTTTCCGCCGCGATCATTTTCCCCACCTCTTCCAGCTGATCCATGCCGTAGCCTTTTTCCTCAAGGCCTTCCAGCAGCTTCTTGCGGGTATCCGGCCGGCTCCATAGGGAGCGCAGCTCGTCTTCATCCTTGAACAGATCGGGCAGATCGCCGAAAAGCTGTAGAATAAACTCCGGTGCCGACATGGGAGTCCCATCGGGACTCCAGAAAGAGGTGGCCGCGATGTGCTGAATACTCCGCTCCTTGCCGTCGGCCAGTTTCACCTTGATTTTCCGTTTCTTCTGGCAAACGCAAGGCCGTTGGCCGCATTCCGGGCACGGCTCGGGCGGTTCCGTTTCGCAGATGCAAGGCTGCTTTCCGCACACGGAGCAGGGTTCCGGGGGTGTCACCGTACAACTGCAGGGATTATCCCCGCAGCGCTTGCAGGGATCGGGCGGTAACGGTTCGCCGTCCCATTCCGGATCACTGAAATGTTCGTAGGCTTTCACGAAATCATAGATGGTGAAATAGTCCTTGCCCTCAAACAGGCGGGTGCCCCGGCCGATGATCTGTTTGAATTCGATAATGGAATTGACCGGCCGCATCAACACGATGTTGCGCACGTTGCGGGCGTCCACCCCGGTGGAAAGCTTCTGGGAGGTGGTGAGTATGGTCGGAATCGTCTTTTCGTTGTCCCGGAAATGCTTTAGATGCTGATCGCCGATAGTGCCGTCATTGGCAGTAACCCGGACGCAGTAGTTGGGTTCGGTGCTGGTCTTCATCTGGTTGATCAGGTCGCGGACCGCCAGGGCGTGTATCTGGGTGGCGCAGAAGACGAGCGTTTTTTCCCGCTGGTTAATCATGTCGAGGAATACCTTCACACGGTACCGCTCACGCTCGCGAATTTCGATCACCCGGTTGAAATCGTCCTCGGTATATCGCCGCCCTTCTTCTATTTCGCCCTCGATCACCTGATCATCGGACGTGTAGACGTAATCATCGAGGGTGGTGGTGATCTGCCGGACTTTGAAGGGGGTGAGATACCCGTCGTTTATGCCGTCTTTCAGCGAATAAACATACACCGGGTCATTGAAGTAGGCATAGGTATCCACGTTGTGTTTGCGCTTGGGGGTGGCGGTGAGGCCGAGCTGGACGGCGGGTTTGAAATACTCGAGGATGCCGCGCCAGTTGCTTTCGTCATTGGCGCCGCCCCGGTGGCATTCGTCTATGACGATGAAATCAAAGAAATCCGGCGGGTAGTCGCCGAAATTCGGTGACGGGCTGCCATCGGCATCCCACCCGGTCATGAACGTCTGGAAGATGGTGAAGAAAATGCTGCCGTTTTTCGGCACCCTGCCTTTCTTGCGGATGATTTCCGGGTCGATGCGCACTAAAGCATCTTCCGGAAAGGCGGAAAAATCGTTGAATGCCTGGTTTGCTAAAATGTTGCGGTCGGCCAGGAACAGCACGCGCGGCCGGCGGCCGGGTTCCCCGGCTTGATGTGCAGCCAGGCTCCAGCGGGCGTGAAACAGCTTCCAGGCGATCTGGAACGCAATGGCCGTCTTGCCGGTGCCGGTGGCAAGCGTTAAAAGAATCCGATCCTCGCCCTTAGCAATGGCTTCCAGTGCCTTGTTGATGGCATTGTGCTGATAATACCGGGCCTGCCAGAAACCGCCCTTGTCCTCGAACGGCACGGCGCCGAAGCGTTCGCGCCAGGCGTTCTGCTCGGCAAAGGTTTCGGCCCACAGGGCATCCGGTGACGGGTACGCATCCACATAGCGCTCATCCCCGGTTTGCATGTCCACTCGGTAAAGGCCGACGCCATTGGTGGAAAATGCAAACCGGGTTTGCAAACGTTCGGCATACCGTTTTGCCTGGGCCAGGCCCTCCGTGTCGGGCAGATTCCGCCGCTTGGCTTCGATCACGGCCAGTTTCTGGCCCTTATAGATCAGCACATAATCGGCAATGTCCGGCTTGGCCCGCCTCCCCGCGCCCTGGAGCCGCCCCGGTGCGATCACCTCGCGCCGGATCCGGCTGCCGTCGACCACTCCCCACCCCTCGTTTTTCAAGGCCGGGTCGATCAGTTCGGCACGGGTTTCAGCTTCGTTCATTATTATTA
>JAGXHH010000064.1 GCA_024636355.1 Desulfobacteraceae bacterium
CGATGCCTTTGGCGCCGCCGGTGACGATAATCGTCCGTGAAGTTTGGTCAGTCTGCATGGAATCGGATGTCGGTGATGTTTTTCAACACGTTTTCAGGTCGGCTTTGCGGCTGCACCTGCTCGAATCGGGATGGAACAAAACACCCGCCGGGCCGGCTATTCCGTGGTTTCGATGATCGCCCGTCCTTTGTAGGTGCCGCATTCCGGGCACGCATGGTGCTGCAGGGTGGCTTCGCCGCACTGGGTGCAGTTGGTCACATTCGGCCCAAGGGTTTTTTGGTGGGTCCGTCGTTTGTCTCGTTTGGATTTGGATGCCCTATGCTTTGGTACAGCCATGGTTTATATCTCCTAACTTATTGATTTTTTTTATGAAAACGTTTAAAACACATCTAAAATAACAACTAATTCTAGTATGTTAAATTTCATTTGATGTCAAGGCATTTCAGGGCGGATTTTCACATCGGGCTCTTGATTTTAAAAAAGGAGTCGGTTAAATTGAAAAATTTTGTATCGATGGCTTCTGGTATCTTTACCGAATAATTCCGGTGCAGCCATTTGTAACGGATACAATCCGGAAGACCAAGTGTTTAATGAAATAACCCACATTCACAGGATAACCAATATGGACGCAATTATCACCCGCTTTCCGCCGAGCCCCACGGGGTACCTGCATATCGGCGGGGCCCGCACAGCCCTGTTCAACTGGCTTTATGCCCGGCACAACCGGGGAAAATTCATTCTCCGGATCGAAGACACCGATGTGGCCCGATCCACCCAGGAATCGGTCGATGCCATCTTCGATGCCCTCGACTGGCTGGGCATCGACTGGGATGACGGCCCCTATTACCAGTCCCGGCGGTTCGATATCTACCGGGAATACATCGACAGGCTCGTTGCCTCCGGAAATGCCTATTACTGCACCTGCTCGTCCCAGGAGTTGGAGGCCATGCGCGAGGCGGCCAAGGCCCGGGGAGAAAACCCGAAATATGACGGGACCTGCCGGGAAAAGCACCTCCTCCCGACAGAAGGGGCGGTCATCCGGTTCAAGTCTCCGCAGATGGGAAACACGGTCGTCGAAGACGGCATCCGGGGCAATATCGTCTTTTCCAACACGGAAATCGATGATTTTATCATCCAGCGAAGCGACGGCAGCCCCATGTACAACCTGGCGGTGGTCGTCGATGACATCACCATGGAAGTCAATACGATTATCCGCGGCGACGATCATATCAGCAACACGCCGAAGCAAATCCTGCTTTACCGGGCGCTTGGCGCAAACGTTCCGCTTTTCGGCCATGTGCCGATGGTCCTGGGCAATGATCGGGCCCGGCTGAGTAAGCGGCACGGGGCCATGTCGGTGACCGCCTACCGGGAGATGGGGTATCTGCCGGATGCGCTGCTCAATTACCTGGTGCGGCTCGGCTGGTCCCACGGCGACCAGGAGTTTTTCACCCGGGAGGAATTGATCGAAAAATTCAGCCTGGACCACATCGGCAAATCGGCAGGGGTGTTTAACCCGGAGAAGCTGCTGGCGTTAAATGCCGAGCATATCCGAAATGCCGCCGAGGAGAAACTGGCCCCGCAATTGCTCCCTTTTTTAGCGGAAAAGGGTATTTCGGCGGACGTGAGCAGTCCGTTGCTTATGGGGGCGATCCGGACCCTGAAGCCACGGAGCAAAACCCTGATTGAAATGGCAGATGGGGTCGAGTTTTATTTCAAAGCGCCTGAGACCTATGAGGAAAAAGGGATGAAGAAATTTTTCAAACCGGAAGGCCTCGATCCCGTAAAGCAGCTCACCGATGCACTGGAGCGCACGGACGCCTTCGACGAAAAAAGCCTGGAAGCGGTTTTTCAATCTATCATGGATGCATCCGGTCTCGGCTTCGGCAAACTCGCCCAGCCGGTACGCCTGGCCCTGACAGGCAAGACGGTCAGCCCGGGCATTTTCGAAATGATCGCGGCGCTCGGGCGGGATGAAACAATTGCCCGGCTTCGGCGGGCAATTTCGTTCATGGAGGCAACGGGAGCTTAAAGGGGCAGGCAGCCCCGGAAATTAGGGCTTGACATGATTTTAATTTTTGTTAATATACGGGTTTAATTTCACTGAGGGTTGGTGCAGCGGTAGCACGACGGGCTCTGAACCCGTTAACCCAGGTTCGAATCCTGGACCCTCAGCCAAATAACCTTGAAAAGGCTTGCGGAAAAACCCGTAAGCCTTTTTTTGTTTTTAAGATCTTGTTTTTTTCAGATCATAACACTTTATTGAACAAACAGCCGTTCTTGTTTATGTTTAGTGTGAAGAATTTTCCGGTTCCAGCATCGTATGAATTAACCATTGCAAATAAGGGGGGGACGCAAAATGGCGGAACGATGGGAAGAAGATTTAAAATGTGCAATCAAATGCACACGCTGCAGCACCTCGCTTAAATCGGATAATGAACGCATTCTTTCCGTATACGACCACCAGCCGATCTGCATGGCCTGCAAAAAAGCCGAGGAAAAACGGCCGGATTATCCGGACGTTTCCAAACAGATGATCGGTCAGTGCATGGCGGAAACCGAAGCCATGTGGTCTGATCCGGGCGGTTTCTGCTATCACCACTTCTATGGCTACACCTGCAGTTGATTGAAACGCCGGGGAGCACACGAAAATTGGCGATCAGGTCGATTTCAGCCAAACGGGGGCGGAACCTGGCGATGATGGCGCTTTTATCCTGAAAAAATCACATAAGGGAGAGGACCGAATGCTGAAAAAAATCGGCACTGTTGGGTTATCTGTGTTCCTGGCCGTCGTGGCCCTGTCAAGTGCAGGGTGTGCGTCGAAACTGGTGAAAATCGATTCGGATCCGGGCCTTGCAAAAATTTATATCAATGATGAATATGTCGGAAAAACGCCGCTGTATCATCGGTTCAAAGACAGGTGGCAGCCCTGGCCGATCGAACGGACCGATGACTACACGGTGAAAGCCCTGTTCGATTCCGGTGCTTTTGTCGAGGAAAAAACGTTTAATGAAACCTCCCAATGGCCGGAAATCGAGTACGTGCCGGATGAACTCTTTTTCAAGCCTGCGCCTCAATCCGTTGGACAAGGTGTGGATTGAAGTTGAACAGGAATGAATAACATGTGTAGAGACGGCGGGATTTTTTCCCGCCTTTTTTTTGCATCTTTGAGGTTGCCGGAAAGCAGCTCTTGCTCTTGATTGAGAGCAAGATGAAAATTAAGTTTAAGAGCAAGATTAAGATTAAGAGCAGGAGCAGGAAAAAAAGATCAATGGAGAGAATAGGAGAACTGGATCGTTTTATCTGATGATTTGCAGCAATTCGCGGTGAAATGTGTCTGTGGTACGGGTGACCACGTAGGAGCGGGCCATGCCCGCGAAAATGCATCCGCCATCGCGGGCATGGCCCGCTCCTACAGAGCCTTTCGATGTTCACCGGGAATTGCTGGATGATTTGTTAAACCACTGTAGACGGATTATTTTAGGAAAGAATCAAAACCGGCGATGTGATTGAATCGATATTGCCTGACAGCCGTCTTCCGCCGGGCACCTTTTCCACCAGGCTGTTTTTCGGTGTTCCGCAAGTTTTAATGCTGAAACTGTCACCGGGTTTCCGGATCAGGGAGAAATCATGCGAAAATGGATTTGCTTTTGGCTCATATGCGCAGGCCTTGTATTGCCCTTGGCGTCTGCCGGATTGATCATGGCCTCGGAAGCGGCCGGCAAAACCCGTGTCGCCCACGAGCTTCTGGTCAAATTCGTCCCGGAGACCAGTGAGGCCCGGAAAAAAGAGATTCGTGATACATTCGGCGCCACGCTGTTGTCAAAAGTCCAGGTGATCGGCCTGGAGCATTGGCGTCTGCCGGAATCGGTCGATATGGACGATGCGATTAAACGGCTTGCCCGGATGCCGGAGGTCGAATACGCCGAGCCCAACTACCTTTACAAGCCGCAGGCGTATCCGAATGATCCCGATTTTGATCTGCTCTGGTATCTTGACAACCAGGGGCAGGCGGTCAACGGAATTTCGGGGAGCGCCGGCGCCGACGTTGCCGCCCCGGCAGCCTGGGATATCCAGACCGGCAGCCCGTTTATGGTCATTGCGGTCATCGATTCCGGCATCGCTTTCGATCATCCGGACATTTCGGAAAACATCTGGAGCAACCCCGGGGAGATTGCCGGCAACGGCATCGATGATGATAATAACGGCTACGTGGATGACATCAGGGGTTGGGATTTTGTAAATGGCGACAACAATCCGTCGGATTATTCCCGGGACCTGTACGGCGATGGCCACGGAACCCACGTGGCCGGTGTTATCGCCGCCGAGGGGGGAAACGGCATCGGTTCTACCGGCGTCATGTGGCAGGCCCAGATCATGCCGCTCCAGGTGTTCGACCTGTTTGAATCAAGCCCCTATAATGGTGCGGTCATCCAGGGCATGAACATCATCGAGGCCGTGGACTATGCGACAAAGAACGGCGCGAAAATCATCAACTGCAGTTTCGGAGGGCCCGGATTCAGCAAAGGGCAGTTCGACATCATAGAAGAAGCGGGGAAGAACGGGGTTCTGGTTGTGGCCGCCGCAGGAAATGAAGGGGGCAATAACGATGACACCCCCACCTATCCGGCAGGCTACGAGCTCGACAACATCATCTCCGTTGCGGCCACAGATGAAAGCGACCGATTGGCCGATTATTCCAATTACGGACCTCGGACGGTTGATGTGGCCGCCCCTGGGGGCAATGGGTCGGTCTCGAATATCTACAGCCTGACGCCGCCGCCACGGGTCGTTTTGTTTTCAGATGATTTCGAATCCGGCGGACAAAATTGGATGACCAGTGAACGCGAGCCCTGGTTTATCATCAACGATGAAGAGGTGTTCGGTTCCCGCGTGATCACCGATTCCGAAGGAGATTATGCTGCCGGTGTAGACTCCTACATTCAGACCGTTTCGGCAATTGACGGACGAAACTCCCGGGGGCTCAACATCCGGCTCGATTTGGAATACCATCTGGAAATGAATGCCGACTTCCTGTTTGTCGAAGTATCCCCGGATGGGTCAAACTTCAGTTCCATCTTTGACGTGACCGGTTTTTCCCCGGGTATTGAACGGATCAATCTCTGGAGCAATGACGAGACGCCCGGCGAACCATTTTATTTGCGGTTTCGGCTCAGCACCGACGAATCAAATAATTTTGACGGGGTTTACCTGGACAATATCGAAATCACCGGTATTAAATGGGATTTTACCGGCAATCCCTATGGGTTTAAAAGTGGCACGTCGATGGCGACCCCGGTGATTTCCGGCATTGCCGGCCTGATCCTGTCCCAGAATCCGGATTTCAGCCCTGCCCAGATCCGGGCCATTCTGCTTGGTACCGTCGATCCGGTCAACGGATTGGAAAACAGGGTCCTTTCGGGTGGCCGGGTCAACGCTGCCAGTGCGCTTCAGGCTGCCGCCAGCGGGGAAATCCCGGATCTGCCGGATGCGCCCGGGGAAAATGTCGTAACGCAATCCGATGAAAACGGCGACGGCGGCAGCTGTTTCATCTCGGTGTTGCATGCGATGAGGATCTGAGCAAGCGATCATCTGGATGAATCGGGAACCGGGGAACCTAAAAACCGTACACCAGCGTCAGTGCCGTTTCCGTATCGGTGGAAGCGGTGTCTATGGGGGTATCGGAGGTATGCTTTACCCTGAAAGATACTTTCATGGCCAGATGATCGTTGATGTTTACCCGAAGCGATGTCGTCGATCGGGTGATCGCGTTGTCCGCCCCGGCGTCCAGGCTGATTTCTTCCTGGAATAAGGCTGTCTGGCTCACCTGGTAAATAAACAGGCTGGCAACGTGCACGATGAGTTCTTCTTTACTCTCCCCGTCTTCCTCCACCTCGGCGAACCGATAACCGGGGCCGATTTCCGCCGACCATTCCATCTTTTCGGTTTCAATTATCCGGCGGTTGTAACCGGCAGAGACCGTCGCCTGGTATTCATATCCGGAAAACCGGTCGTCTTCATAGAGGGCGAGGGCGTACATGGAATTTTTGGAATCGAACCGGTAGTCGGTTTTGCCGGATGCCAGGAACCGCTGGTTGGTTGTGACATCCTCTCCTGTTTCTTCGGATTCCTCGGAACCATAGACCGTTTCAAACTGGAGGCTGTTGCGCCAGTCGGGCGAATCGTAAAGAATGCCGAGCTTTGCATTCAAGGACTGGGTTTTCGTATTGCCGGAAGTCTTCAGGTAGCCGAGTTCCGCCTCGGCGCTCCACCCGGCGGGTGTAACGGCAGCGCTGTTATCGGCTGAGACCGGTTGGGCGGACAGGAAGAGGCAGAAGGCAAACAGGGCAGCATACAGGTATTTGAAGAATTGCTTCATTTCTATATTCACATTATTTTTAGGAAGGTTTTATGTGTCAGGGAGACAGGTCGATTGCTGTCTATTTGCAGCCGATATATACCGTGGCGATCCCGAAGGTCAACGATTTCCACGCGACACTGGTAAACCCGGCATCCTGCATCATTCTAGCAAAAACTTTCGGGGGAGGAAAGTTTAAGACCGAGGCGGGCAGGTACTGATAGGCATCCATGTTGTTGGAGAACAGGCCGCCGATGCCCGGCAGAATTTTTTCGAAGTACAGCAGGTACAGCCGTCTGAGAAATCCGGGTGGCGGGGTATTGAGTTCGAGTACGGCCAGCATTCCCCCGGGTTTTAAAACCTCCCGGAACCCGGCCAGGGCGGCTTTCCGGTCGATGATGATGCGGATTCCGAATGCGATGGTGAGTGCATCGATGCTGTCGGCTGCAAACGGCAGGCGTAACCCGTTGGCCGCCAGCAGGCAAACCGGTGCAGGCGGTTTGGCCCCGGCAATTTTCTTCCGGGCGATCATCAGCATTTCCGGTGCGAAATCGAGCCCGTAGGCGGCAGACAGCGCTTTTTGTTTCAGCGCTTCGAGTATCACATCCCCGGTACCGCAGGCCACATCGAGCAGGATGCCGTTTGCCGGCATTTCAATGGCCCGGATCATCTGCCTTCTCCATGAGACATCCTGACGAAGGCTCAGCAGCCGGTTTAAAAAGTCGTACCGGGGGGCTATTGCGTCGAACATCGATTTGATATAATCAAGTTCCATTAGATACCATTGACAATCGTTGATTATGCATTACCGTACCTTTATAAAATTTTTGCTTGTCGAATTTTCTTTCCCATAGCATAATACCGGCGGCTTTCAAAATGAAATGAATTGATCATTTAAGCCAATAATCGTGCGCACCGAAAATCGTGAGCCGAAAGTCTTCACAGTCAGCAATCTATTCAATCTGAGTCAAGCAGCTACTACATATGAGTGAAAAAAGAGATTATTATGAAGTGCTCGGCGTTCGCCGGGATGTCGATGCCGGGGAGTTGAAGTCCCGATACCGGAAAATTGCCTTAAAATACCACCCGGATCGAAACCCGGGAGATAAGAAAGCGGAAGATAATTTCAAGGAAGCCGCCGAGGCATACGAGGTGCTTTCCAACCCGGAAAAGCGCCAGGTGTACGATCAGTACGGACACCGCGGGGTGGAGGGTATGCGAAACGGTCATTCCGGAGGTTTCCGTGATTTCGATGATATTTTCTCCAGCTTCGGGGATATTTTCGAGGATTTCTTCGGTTTTCGCTCCGGCGGCAGCACCCGTAGTCGTGCGCGTCGGGGTGCGGATCTGCGCTACGACCTGACCATCGATTTCCAGGAGGCCGTTTTCGGAAAGGAAATGGAACTCGAGCTGGAAAAGATGGAAATGTGCGGCACCTGTCTCTTATACACATCTCCGAGCCCACG
>JAGXHH010000065.1 GCA_024636355.1 Desulfobacteraceae bacterium
GAACAACATCGCCATTATATTTTCAGCACTGCACCTGGCCTCCTGCATCTTCCTTCTGATGTATGTGGCGAATAACGGGATTGTCAGCACCCAGATCGGCGATTGGCCCGCACCGTTCGGCATCACCCTGGTGGCCGACCACCTGAGCGCCATCATGGTGATCGTCACCGGGATACTCGGATTTTCGGTGACCGTCTATTCACGGGCCGATATATCGCCGGCCATGCTGGAGGCGGGATATCACCCGCTGCTGCAGATCATGCTCGGTGCGGTCTGCGGGGCATTTTTGACCGGAGACATCTTCAACCTGTACGTCTGGTTCGAGGTGATGTTGATGGCATCCTTCGGCCTGATCGTACTGGGGCAGGAAAAGGCACAGCTTGACGGCGGCGTGAAATACGTGGTGCTCAACCTGTTTGCCACCCTCCTGTTCATCACCGGTCTGGGGCTGCTTTACGGCATGACCGGCACCCTGAACATGGCGGACCTGCATTTAAAAGTGCAGGAACTCGCTCATCCCGGCATGCTCACGGCAGTGGCCGCCATTTTCATGACCGCCTTTGGCATCAAGGCAGGGATTTTTCCGCTGTTTTTCTGGCTGCCGGCATCCTACCACACGCCGCCGGTGGCCGTATCCGCCATCCTGGCGGGGCTGTTGACCAAGGTGGGGGTGTATGCCCTGATCCGTATGTTCACCCTGGTGTTCACCTTTGATGTCGCTTACACCCACGGCCTGCTGCTGACCGCCTCCGGCCTGACCATGATCACCGGAGTCCTGGGTGCGGCGGCAAATAACGAATTTCGCAGGATTTTGTCGTTCCATATCATCAGCCAGGTCGGGTACATGGTGCTGGGGCTGGCCCTGTTTACGCCCCTGGCCCTGGCCGGTTCGGTCTTCTACCTGCTGCATCATATGATCGTAAAAGCCAACCTGTTTCTGATCAGCGGCGTATCCCGCCAGATCGGCGGATCATTTCACCTGGACCGGCTGGGCGGGCTGTATCGGTCCAGGGGATTTCTGGCGCTGCTGTTTTTCATCCCGGCGTTTTCCCTGGCCGGTTTTCCGCCCCTGTCCGGTTTCTGGGCCAAACTGGCCCTGATCCAGGCCAGTCTGGAGATCGAATCCTATGTTATTGCCGGCGTTGCCGCAGGCGTTGGGGTCTTGACCACGTATTCCATGACCAAGATCTGGGGGGAAGTTTTCTGGAAACCCGCTCCCGGGACTGTGGGCGCCCAGGCGATCGCCCCGGGCGCGATCTCACTTTGGATGCTGATGCCGATCGTGGCCCTGGCCCTGCTGACGCTGATCATCGGCTTTGCACCGGCGCCGTTTTTCCGGATGAGCATGGACGCCGCCCATGAGCTGCTGAATCCGGATATCTATGTCAGGGCGGTAATGGGGGACATATGACAAATTTATTCCTGGTCAACCTTTTTCTGGCCGTCGGGTTCAGCGCGGTCGTGGGCCAGTTGAACCTGGGCGGGCTGCTGGTCGGGTTCGCCATCGGCTACCTGGCTCTCTGGATCACTCGGTCACCCCGCGAAGAAACGGGGTATTTCAAGCGGGTCCCCCGAATCGTCAACCTGTTCGTCTATTTTATCTGGCAGTTGATCGTATCCAACTTCCGGGTTTTATGGGATGTCGTCACGCCGGGCCACCGAAGCCGGCCCGGCATCATCGGCGTTCCCCTGGATGCGGAGACGGATCTGGAAATCCTGCTGGTGGCAAATCTTATTTCCCTGACTCCCGGCACGCTGAGCATCGATGTTTCCGACGACCGGAAGATTCTTTATGTGCATGTGATGTTTCTGGAAAATGTGGCATCCGAACAGGCGGATATCAAGCAGGGACTGGAAAGGCGGGTCTTGGAGGTGCTTCGGTAATGGGCTCGCAAACGGCTCTCTTGAACATTGTCATTCAAATTTCGCTGGTGATGCTGCTGATCAGTATATTTCTGGCCGCTGTCCGGCTGTTATGGGGGCCTGATCCCGCCGACCGGATCGTGGCCATGGACCTGATTTCTTTTTTGATTATCGCCTTCATTACCGTTTATTCCCTTTATTCGGGGATAGACGCCTTCCTGGATGTGGCCATTGCCTATGCGCTGATCGCCTTTCTCGGCACCGTGGCCCTGGCCCGGTTCCGGGAACGCCTGGCCCGGAAGATCGGCCGGAACCAATCGAACGGGAAGGATTCGCCATGAGAGAAATCATTATCATTTTTCTGCTCCTGTCCGGCAGCCTTTTTTCTCTCGTAGCGGCCATCGGACTGCTGCGCCTGCCCGATATCCTGACCCGGATGCATGCGGCCACCAAGGCCGGCGTCCTCGGGACCGGGCTGATCCTGCTCTCCCATGCCGTCTACTTTTCCGATCTGGCAATCACCCTGCGCGTATTGGCGACCATCACGTTTTTATGGTTGACCGCACCGATTGCCGCCCACCTGATCGGCCGCGCCGCCTACTGCAGCCGGGTGCGGCTGTCCGAAAATACCTGGATCGACCAGTTCGGCCACGCCTGCGGCTGGGGTGAAGCCGGACAGGAAGAAGCCGATACAGGTGAAATCGATCCGGACAGCAGGTAAAAATTTAGAATCCAGAATATAGGAGCCAGGAGCCAGAATAAGGTATTCGCCTTTGGCTCAGTAATATTAGATTTGCCGGCGCGTAGCGACATCCATTCCTTCTGGCTCCTGAATTCTGAATTCTGGATTCTGCCCTCCTAATGTTTAAAACTCCGCTGCCCCGTAAACACCATGGCGGCGCCGTATTCGTTGCAGGCCTCGATCGATACGTAATCGTTTTGAGACCCGCCGGGGTGGACTACTGCGGAAATGCCTTCCCGAAGTCCCACATCCACGCCGTCCCGGAACGGGAAAAACGCGTCACTGACCATTGTCGCGCCGATGAGCCCGCCTCTTTGGGTCCGGACCCGGTCCTCGATGTCCGAGCGTTTGTCCGCATCCGTAAGATCATTAAAAGAGATGCCGAACTCTTCGAAGCAGTAGCGGTCCTCGAGTTTCCGGTACGCCTTGTCCCGGGCGATCTGGGCGACGCCGACCCGGTCCTGCTCGCCGGTGCCGATTCCGACGGAGATCCCGTCTTTTACATAAAGCACGGAATTCGATGTCACGCCGGCTTCCAGCAGCCAGCCGAAGCGAATGTCTTCGAGCTCGGCGGGTGTGGGCGGCCGGTTGATCTTGTAGCGTTTTCCCTGGTACTCGCATTCGGCCAGCGTGAAATCTTTGACGTCCCGGGCCTGGGGAACAAACGACCACTGGGCGATCAGACCGCCGTCGATCAGGCTTTTGAAATCAACCACCCGTTCGCCGGCAAATGTCTGCAGGCGCTCGATGTTTTTAATCCGGATTACCCGCAGGTTCTTTCTTGCGGCAAGAATCTCCAGTGCGCCTTCCTCGTATTCCGGCGCCACGACCACCTCGGCATACTGCCGGGATACGGCTTCGGCAGTTTCCCTGTCGAGGACCCGGTTGACGGCGATGCACCCCCCGAAGGCAGCCACCCGGTCGGCCATGTAGGCCTTGTGGTAGGCATCGGCCATGGAGATGTCCGACTGGGCCGCACCGCATGGGTTGTTGTGTTTGACGATAACGACGGTCGGTTTTTCGGTGAGGTATCTGAGGATATTGAGCGCGTTGTCCGCATCGGTGAGGTTGGTTTTTCCCGGGTGCTTTCCCGACTGGAGCAGTTCCACGTCGGATGCCAGGTACCTTCCCGGGGCGATGGTCTGCGCATCGCCGAGTACCAGGTTGCCGTTTACCAGTTTGTAGAGGGCGGCTTCCTGTCCGGGGTTTTCCCCGTAGCGAAGCCCCTTGCGCACCCCTTCGATGACCCAGTCGACTTTTTCGTAAAACAGCGTCTGCCGGTTGTCGCCATCTATGAATGCAATCTCCATCTTCGGGGGGAATCGGTCGTCCATGATGGTTTTATACATTTGTTTGAGATCTTCGGCCATTGGTTGGTCTCCCTGAAAAATTGTGACAGTTACATGATCTGATCATAGCTCCCCGTAATTTCCGCAAAGGAGCGGTTTGCCAGGTACTCGGCGATGGCACGGTCGTATTCGGCGGTATGGGAAAAGGCTTTCCTGGCCAGTTTTGTTCGCGTTTCCAGCGAGGTCATGGAGTCGATGGCGCGCATTTCTTCGATGATCATCGGGTAGTCGGCCGGATCGACAACAGAGGCCACCCGGATGTAGTTCTTGGCCGATGCCCGGATCATGCAGGGGCCGCCGATATCGATGTTTCCCCGGGCCTGTTCCACCGTCACATCGGGCCGGGCCACGGTCTGTTGGAACGGGTAGAGATTGACCACCACCATGTCGATGGAAAGACCGCCGGTGCGTTTGAGATCCGCCTTGTGGGCGTCGTTGTACGTTTCGGTCAGCAGGCCGAGGTAGATCTTGAAATCAAGGGTCTTGACCAGTCCCCCCTGGGTTTCGGGCTGTCCGGTATACTCCGAAACCGGGGTGAGGTTCTTTTCGGCTTTAGATCCCAGGAGTTCGCGCAGCCGGTTGTAGGTCCCGCCGGTCGACAGGATCCGGATGCCGGGGTTTACCTCCACGAGCGCCGGGACGAGGTCTTCAAGGCCGGATTTGTCGGAAACACTGATCAGCACGGTGTTTACTTTTACGAGATCGTCGATCTTTACAACGGTATTGATGCTCATGGTTTCTCCAGCCGTTCTACCGGCCGCCTCCCTGATAATGTGTTTTTTTTAGATTTAAAAAAATATAACATCTCAAACCCCCGGAGTAAATGCCAAATGCCTTAATCCGATACTATCGCCGCAGATTCCGGATAAGCATTGACATCGGCCGGGGCTTTGAAATAGAACCAAAAGCAGTTGTCTGGCTCGGGATCTGTTAATTTCTGAACGCAGGAAACCGGCACATGTCCAAATCCTCCGGCCCGTCTGTCGTATTCGGTCCCATGCGGGTCCCGTTTCTCATCCTTGCCCCCGTCTGCGTCATACTGGGGGCGGCCTGCGCTCTATATCACGGCGTTTATAACTCCGCTGCTGCTGGCTGCGGGTCTGATGCTCGGATCGGCCGGTTGAAGCCTGTCCGAAAGTTCTTTACAAAGGAGTATCCATGTACATTCGTTTCTACGGCGCAGTCCGGGAAGTTACCGGGTCGATGCATCTTCTGGAGACAGACAACGACCACATTCTGCTCGATTGCGGCATGTACCAGGGCAGACGGGAGGAAAGCGAACGGAAAAACAGGACCCTGCCGTTCGACCCTCGCATTATCACCAATGTAGTATTGTCGCATGCGCACATCGACCATTCCGGTCGCCTGCCGCTGCTGGCGCGCCGGGATTTCGCCGGACATATCTTTTCCACCCGTGCCACGGCCCATGCCTGCGAGTATTTGCTGCCCGACAGCGCCTATATCCAGGAATCGGATGCCGAGTACCTGAACTACAAACGTGTGCGCAATACCCTGGTCGATCTGACCGGAAAATCCCGGGAAGAAATTAAAAAAATGCTTAAAACAAACGGCCGGACAGATAAAGAGGCGCTTTCGCGACTCATGACCCGTTACGATATTGCAAAGATCAAACCGCTGTACACCGTACAGGATGCGCAGCATGCCCTTTCATTTTTCGCGGGTCAGCCATACAGGGAAACGGTCTCCATCGGACAGGACATGACCTGCACGTTTTACGAGGCGGGCCACATCCTGGGATCGGCCATTACACTGATCCATGCAAAAGAAAACGGGCAGAACTATACGATCTGCTACACAGGAGACCTGGGCCGCTTCGACAAACCGATCCTCAGGAACCCGGAACAGGATTTTTCCGGGTCGGACCGCGAGATCGATCTGTTGCTCCTGGAGAGCACCTATGGCGATCGGGTCCATGAGCCGGTTGCCGACACTACGCCGCGACTGAAAAAGATCATCATCGACACCGTTGAACGGGGCGGGACGCTGCTGATTCCGGCGTTCGCCTATGGCCGCACTCAGGAACTGCTCTACGCGATTCATACTCTTTACAACAACAACGAAGTGCCAAAGGTGCCGGTTTATGTCGACAGTCCGCTGGCCACCCGCATTACCCGGGTCTTTGGGGAGCACCCGGAAGTCTATGACAGGGATACGCATCGGGATTTTCTGGAAAACGGAGAAAACCCTTTTTCTTTCAAACAATTGCATTTCACCGAATCCGTAGAAGATTCCATGGCCCTGATGCGCGAGGAAAAACCCCATATCGTGATTTCAGCTGCGGGGATGTGCGAAGGCGGCCGCATCCTGCACCATCTGAGATATAAAATTCATAATCCGAAGAATACGATCCTGATAGTCGGATATATGGCCCGGCATACCCTTGGCCGGCGTATCCTGGAATCAGGGCTCGAATACAAAGCCGCCGGCGGCGCGGGTGAGCCGCCGATGATGCGGTTCATGGGAAAGGAGTATCCCTTGCATGCGCGCGTGGAAAAAATCGACGGGTTTTCCGCCCATGCGGATAAAAACGAAATGCTCCAGTTTCTGCGGGAGTCGAACCTGAAAATAAAGAAAATCGCCCTGGTTCACGGCGAGGAAGATCAGATGACCGCATTTGCCGATACCCTGAAGGCGGAAGGATATTCGGTGTTCGTCCCCCGGGCGGGCGAATCGCTGCGGATACGAAAGTGAGCCGGACCCTGCCGCGGGCCGCGTGCCTGATGACCGGAACTCCCGGGGCGGCGGTAGGGGTAATTTGTAGGGGCGATTCACGAATCGCCCTCGCCGATGAGGAAAAGAATGTCCAAACCAGAGGGGCGGGTTTCAAATCCGCCCGGTTAAACCCGGTTGCTCCGCTTTTTGAGCACTAATGAGAATTTACCGTGCACATGAATGTGCACGGTAAATTCTCTCTGATTGCTTTCCTGCCTGTATCTGCATTTTTCGGAACAGCGTTTTTTCAAGGAATTGGTAGTTCCTTTTGCTTGACAATGTTTAAAACTATGTGTAGATATATTTCTACGACAAATTCCTGAAGAAGAGCCTTTAATCTTTGGCAATTATTGAGGATGTTATCGAACAGACAGCTTCTATAAACCAGCTCACGGGAAAGTTTCAATTCACCCTTCATCGTATAAACCCTTTCCACTCTGTTGCACCTGTTCTAATTACTTGTTCTTACAGCAAATTTATCGAATGGATCACCTATGATTTTTTCGGATCTGACATCAGTATATCATGCATGCCGGTTGCACGAATTTAGCGTCATGATGCAGTCGGATGCTGATTAAAGTGATTAATCGTGCCCCAATATTGCCCGATATTCAAACAATAATCAGATTTATGAGACGAACGATACCAGTTGAAAGGGGGTGAAAAAAGGGATAATTAATCTGATAATAACCCTGATGTATTGCAAAATACGTTTAATTTAAAGGAGAGAAATTCGATGAAAAAGTTTGCGTTATGGTTCGGTGTTCTGCTTCTGACCGGATCTCTTGCGGTTGGATCGGCAATGGCACAAACAGAAAGAGCCGTTGATATCACCAAGGAAGTCATCATGGGTCCCGGCAGTATCGGGATCAGCACAACAACGGACACCCTGATGAGTTTTGGGGCGCGTTCCCGGATTATCCCGACTGCGGAAGGGGACTATGATTTTGGGATACGTGATAATCTGCCGGTTCCTTTTTTGGCAGGTGCGTTACCGAATGATTTTTTTAAAACCCATGCAAATGAATCGGGATGGGTCAACAATAACTACATCCGGATGGAAACGCAGCTTTATTTCAATGCCCTGCCGAAGGATCGCAACTGGAGCTTTTATGCGGCTCTGGAATTCGACCGTCCCCTGGAAACAGCGTCTGTGGACGAACGCGGCGGGAAAACTTTTCAGACCAGCAATTTCGGTTTGGAACGCCTGCACGGCTCCTACAAACTGCCCATGAACATGCGGCTGCATGGCGGTTTCGACATCTGGATGCTTGATGCAGTCGATGCTGCCGGTCTGGTCTACGGTGATGATAACCCGGGTTTCTGGCTGACCGGTGACTACGATACCTTCAGCTTCAATATTGCCTACATCAAGCTGATGGAAAACAATTTTCAGACATTCGATACCGTAACCCAACTGGGCGGTAAAAACGATGACCGCGACCTGTACGCCGGCTATCTGACGTTTAAGCCGAGCGAGGGACAGAAACTCCAGACGTTCTATGCATTCGATCGAATTCGGGATATACAGGTGGGCAGTCTTCTGCAGGCGCTCACTGGCACGATGGGTGCTGCTCCGGATACCAACAGCCATCACATTGGCGCTTACTATACCGGCAAATTAGGCATGCTGGAACTTTTCCTGGAAGGTGTCTATCAGTTCGGTGAAGCCGAAGACACCGGTCTTGCTCAGGGTGATTTCGACATTTCCGCCTATGCATTTTCCGGCGATCTTGCCTTCAACATGGATGAAATGTTCGGCTTCGGCGTCAAACCCCACCTTGGTTTCATCTATACCTCAGGTGACGATGACCCGACCGACGACAATTTGGAAGGTTACACCGGTGTGACCAACGCCCAGCGTTTCGCCCAGTACTTCGGCGGTGAGAACACGATCATCGGCGATACCAACTTCGTGCTCGGCAGTGTACTGTACGGATACCTTCCGGAACTCTATGGTAACGGAACGCCCGTATTTACCGGTGGTCTGCAAAATTTTGCCGGTTCGGGCAACGGCCGCGGTGATAACCCCGGTCTGACCATGACCAGTGCCGGCATCACCACCGACCATC
>JAGXHH010000066.1 GCA_024636355.1 Desulfobacteraceae bacterium
GCAGCGTCAGATGTGTATAAGAGACAGGTTATGCGGCCGGCATTTTCCACCTGACCACCCACGCGGGCTTCAAGGCACTCCTTTTCCTTTGCGCCGGCGTACTGATCCATGCCTTTGGAACCAATGACATGTTCGCCATCGGCCGTCAAAATGGGCGGTCCATGAAACTGACCATATTATGCATGACCGTCGGCGCCCTTGCGCTTTCCGGGATATGGCCGTTATCCGGGTATTACAGCAAGGAGGAGATCCTGGCCGTATTAACTGTCCTGCGCAACCCGATGTGGCTTGGCGCCGGGTTGCTCGGCGTTTTTCTGACGGCGTATTACACGTTTCGCCTGATGTTCGTCATCCTGTTTCCGGCCAAAATCGACGCCGGCGGCCACGGGGGGGAGCATGGGTCGAACTTCGCCAATGGCGCCATGTATGCGGTCCTGGTGATCCTGGCGGTCATTACCATGGTGATCGGAATTGAAGCCGAATGGTTCCGGCATTTCCTGGACCCCACGGCCGTGCATGCAACCGATAATTACGCTGTTTACCTGGTGCAGACCTTGTCGCCGGCACTGGCGATTGTCGGAATCATCCTTGCATGGTGGGAATTCGGCCGAACCAGGTCGGACCGGATCGGGTTTGCCGAGCGAAACGGTGCTCTGCATCGCCTGTTTGCCGAACGCTGGTACCTGGATCGTTTGTACGGCTGGATGGTGAATCGTCTCCTGGACCGCGGAATTGCCGAAGGCTGCCGTCAGAATGAAACCCGGGTCATTGAAGGCGTCATCCATGCCGTCTGCAATGGGGTAATCGGCAGCAGCCGTGCGGCGGCCGGATGGCACCTGGTGATGATCCAGTCAAAGCTGATGGTCGTGTTTGCCGTCGTATTCGGATTGACCCTGATCCTGCTAATTTTAGGACACTGACACAATGCAACTGCATGCCGCCCAATTTCCGATTTTGAGTTCGATCCTGCTCTGCTGTCTTGCGGGATTGATTATCGTTCTGCTCCTGCCGCCGAATCGGGATACTGCCGTCAAGTGGGTCAGTGCCGTTTGCGCCGGCATCACCCTGGTGATTTCCATCTACCTGTTTGCGGCATATGACCGGAGTCTCGGCGGCATGCAGTTTGTGGAACGGATCGACTGGATTCCATCGCTCGGTATTTCCTGGTTCAACGGGGTTGACGGTTTCGGCGTGCCGATGCTGCTGCTCACCGGAATCGTCTTCTTTACCGGCGTGCTGTCCATGTGGGAGTTAAAAGACCGGGTCAAGGAATTCTTCGCCCTGTTTCTCTTCCTGGTGCTCGGGGTCTTCGGCATGTTTGTCGCACTCGACCTGTTTTTCATCTTTGTCTGGTTCGACGTTTCCCTGCTGCCGATGTACCTGCTGATCGTCATATGGGGAAGTACGGCCAGGGAGTACGGGGCCATGAAACTGACCCTGTACCTGCTGCTCGGCAGCGCCCTGATCCTGCCCGGCATCGTCTATCTGGTGGCCGTCTCCGGCCTCAAAACCTTTGCTATCCCCGAGTTGATGCGCCAGGCCGATTTTTCCGGATTTGAGCAGAAGCTCGCCTTCCTGCTCTTTTATATCGGATTCGGCATCCTGGCCGGCATCTGGCCGTTTCACACTTGGTCGCCGCCCGGCCACGTGGCCGCCCCCACCGGCGTGAGCATGCTCCATGCCGGCGTGCTGATGAAAATCGGCGCTTTCGGCATCCTGCGGGTCGGCATGTTCCTGTGTCCCGAAGGGTGGATCTACTGGGCGCCGTTAATGGCGTTGCTGGCCACCATCGGCATCGTCTATGGTGCGTTGGTCGGATTGCGCCAGACAGACCTGAAGTTCGTGATCGGATATTCGAGCGTTTCCCACATGGGGATCGTCGGGCTCGGTTTTGCCACCATGACTGTCGACGGTGTGAACGGGGCCGTGTTCCAGATGTTTGCCCACGGGGTGATGACCGCGTTGTTTTTCTCAGCCGTGGGACACATTTATGACCGGACCCACACCAAGGAGATCGGTGAACTCGGGGGTCTTTCCCGGGTTATGCCGGTAGCCAGCGGCTATTTCATTTTCGCCGCCCTGACCGGCATCGGCATTCCCTGCCTGGCAAGCTTCTGGGCGGAACTGCTGGTCTTTATCGCCGCCTTCCGGGTTTACCCGGTATACGCGTTTATCGCGGTTACCGTGCTGGTGATCAACGCCCTGTTTATCCTGCGGGTGGTCCAGAGAACCTGTTTCGGGCCATTAGACGAACGATGGGCGCACCTGAAGGATATGACGTTCGGCCTCGGCCTGCCGCGGATGCTCCTGGTGGCAGTTATCGTCGTTTTCGGCCTCATGCCGTTTCTGATGTACAACGTGATTCAAACCTCTTCGATTCCCCTTATAAACGGACTTACCGGGTTGCAGGGGATAACCGGATTATTAAGCGGGTTGCCATGACGAACTGGACTCTTTTTGTGCCCGAACTCTATACCCTGGCAATGGCGGGCGTCTTTTTCTTTCGGACCCTTGGCGGACCTCGGCCGCAGCAGGATTACGCCATTGCGCTGATCATGTCCGCGGTCGGCCTGTCGCTGGCGGTATGGGCTGTCGGAAGTGAAGGGATACTGTTTAACGATGTCTACCGGGTTGATCTCTACTCCCAGGTCTTCAAGGTGCTCGTCTATATCGGGTTTTTCCTGGCCGTCTGCCTGTGCGGCGATCTTTCCGGGGTAGACGAAAATCGCCACAGTGAATTCTACCTGCTGCTGGCGATCTGTACGCTGGCTATGATGCTCCTTGTCAGCTGCGTGCACCTGCTGGCGATCTATATCGCCCTGGAGTTGTCGAGCTACAGCTTGTATGTGCTGGTTTATCTGCGGAAAGGGAGTGAAAAGGGGCTGGAATCCGCCCTGAAATATTTTATCATAGGAGCGGCATCATCTGCCGTGATGCTGTTCGGATTTGCCCTGCTGTACGGGAGCGGGCAGTCGGCCTACCTGGCGGACCTGGTCGCAGAACTTCCGGGACGGATACGTGAGCCGGTGGTCCTCATCGGATTTCTCCTGGCGCTTTCCGGCTTCTTTTTCAAGCTGGCGGTCTTCCCGTTTCATTTCTGGGCGCCGGACGTCTATGAGGGCGCACCGCACCAGGTCTCAAGCTATATCGCAACCGCCTCCAAGGTGGCGGCCATCGCAGTTCTTATGCGCATGGTCGCCTTGAGCGGCGGAGCGAGCGATCGGCTGGCCTGGTTTTTAATTGTTTTATCCGTTATTTCGATGACCGTCGGGAACCTGGCGGCCATTGCCCAGAAGGATCTGAAACGGCTGCTGGCATTTTCCAGCGTAGCCCATGCCGGCTATGTGATGATCGGCATATTGAGCCTCAATGCATTGGGGTATTCGAGTGCGGTATTCTACGGCTTGTCATTGCTGATCATGAAATTCACCTGCTTCCTGATCGTGGTCAAGGCGTCCGAAGGCGGCCGCAATATTGACATCAGCCAGCTCGCCGGGTTGCACAAACGGGCCCCGGTACTCGCCCTGGCGCTGCTGCTGGCGCTGTTCGGCCTGGCCGGAATTCCGCCCACGATCGGGTTTACCGCCAAGTTGCTCATCTTCACGGCTGCAATGAAACAAGGGCTGCTATGGCTGGTGTTCATCGCCATGTTAAACGTGGTGATTTCCCTCTACTACTATCTCCAGGTCCTCAAAGCCGCCTATTTCATCGAACCCGCAGAGCCGGCCCCGGCAATCGCCGTCTCCATGCCGATAAAGTTGTTGGCCCTTCTCCTGATCGCCAGCATGCTCTATTTCGGCATCTATCCCCAGCAGGTAATTACCCTGGCCGGCGCGATGACGGGGGGGATTCTTTGAAAGGCAGGAGCCAGAATCCAGAATCCAGAATCCAGGAGCCAGGAGCCAGAATTTAGAAGGCAGGAGCCAGAATTTAGAAAACCAGAATTCAGGATTCAGAAGTCAGAAATCAACCCGATATTTGCCGTCGTGACGGAGGGCGTCGGGATGTGAATCCCGACCTACAAAAGCGGCAGTTATCCTTCATTCTGGATTCTGGCTTCTGGCTCCTGGATTCTGCCCTTTGGCTCCTGGATTCTGAATTCTGCCCCTGCCCCCCAGCTACATCTTTGCCCCGCAGTATTTACAATGACTGGCATCGAGATCATGTCCTTCCGCACCGCATGACGGGCAGGCCTGGGTGGAGATCTTTCGCTTTGCGGCTTCGGACAGCTCGACCGTCACAATTCCCGTTGGAACGGCGATAATCCCGTAACCCGTGACCATCAGCATGGAGGCAAGGAGTTTTCCTACAGGGGTTACCGGAGAGATATCGCCGTAACCGACCGTGGTAAGGGTGACGATGGCCCAGTACATTGAAGTTGGAATGTTGGTAAATCCGCTTTGCTCTCCTTCGATGACGTACATGCACGAACCGATGAATACGACAAGGGTAATGACCGCAAAGATAAAGACGCTGATTTTGCGCCGACTTGCCCGGAGAGCCGTCATCAGCAGGTCGGCCTCACCTAAATAGGCGGTAAGCTTGAATACGCGGAAAATGCGAAGCAGGCGCAGAATACGGATTGTCAGCAGCGACTGGCTGCCCGGGATCAGGATGCTCAGGTATGTCGGAATCACCGCCAACAGATCGATAACGCCGAAAAAACTGGTGGCGTACCCCATCGGCCGCTTCACGCTGAGCAGCCGCAGGACGTATTCGATGGTAAACAGGAGCGTAAACCCCCATTCGATCCGGTAAAGAATCTGACCGTAATCCGTCCGTATCCCCCGGATGCTTTCGGCCATAACCGAAATGACGCTGACGACAATAGTCAGGATCAGGATTACGTCAAAGGCTTTACCCGCCGGCGTATCGGCTTCGAAAATGATTTCGTGCAGCCGGCTTCGCCACCAGGCGTCCGGCCGCTTCGGCTGGTAAGGGGGCATATTGTGGAAACCTCATTTCGTGCGGGCAATCCGTCGGATACTAATCGTATACAAAAATACTATGACGGGCCGTCTGTCCGGTCAAGTGGTTATATTTTTGAAAGCCGGCGTAATGCTTTGTATTTTCGTGGCAATCTTTTTCCGGCAAATCGTATACGGGTGGGTCGGTAGGGTGGAAAGTTTGCGCCAATGTACGGTTCTGGTTACTTTTCCAGGTATGCAAAGGCTCGATGGCTCGAAAGATCGCCATTTTACGAAAGCGTCATGGCTTGTCAATTATCATAGAGCAAGCCTTTTTCGCTGTTATTAATTTAATGTACAGGCAAGGAGGTTCTTAATGAAAAAAATTCTGATCGTATTAGTTGCATCCATGTTCGTATTGATCGGTACCGGACCCGTTTTTTCGGAAAAAAGTGATGTAAAGGAACTCGAACAGACGACCCCTTCCGAGCGGGAAATGGAATGGTTCTGCCCATGGTGCGGCGGCCCGGGCCCGAGCAAGCAGACGGGGATGCACATGATGCGCGGTGCCGGCCAGGAGGGACACGGAGGATACTGTCACCAGCGGCAGTTGAAGCAGCCCCTGAGTGAACAGGAAGCCCGACGGCTGATAGAAAATTATGCGGCAGGCAACCCGAACCTGAAGGTGGGGGATATCACCGAAAGCGACGACCTCTTTGTCGGAAATATCGTCACCCGGGACGGTTCCCTGGTGGAAAAACTGGTGATTAACAAACAAACCGGCTGGATGCGCGTAAAATATTGATCCATATTATTGTGGCCGGCAAGACACCTCCTTGTTGTCCGGGGGGGAGGGAAGGAACAGACGGTGCCTTGCCGGTCACAAGCTGTTTCAGGCCTTTTGATAAAGAGAGTCGATATTCGGCCGGTATTTATCGAGAACCACGCGGCGTTTGAGTTTCATGGTCTGGGTGAGCATGCCGTTGTCCACCGTGAAATCATCGGCGATAAAGACGAATTTCTTCGGTATTTCATAATTTCCGTATTTCTGCTTTAACGACGCGACGATCTGATCCCGGATCATGCTCTGGATATTCGGATCATTGACCAGGAATTCCGGATCTTCATTGATGCCGTTTCCCCGCGCGTATTTGCCGAGTACCTCAAAATCCGGAACCACCAGGCAGACGTTGTAGGCTTTGCCCTCCCCATGGAGCATCGCATTGGAAACAAAAGGGACCAGGCGGATGTCTTCTTCTATGCCACCGGGAAAGACGTATTTTCCGTTCTCCAGTTTGTACTGTTCTTTCAGGCGGCCCGTGATAAACAGGAACCCGTCCTTGTCGATCCGTCCCCGGTCCCCGGTCCGGAAACCGCCGTCTTCGGTCATGAGCTTGCCGGTAGCGACGGGTTTGTTGTTGTACCCCTGCATGACGTTCGGCCCGTAAACCACGATTTCACCGTCATCGCTTTCGTCCGGCACCACCGATTTATCGATCACCACCTTGATATTTTCAAGGGGCCGACCCACGCTGCCCGGGCGGTTGGCGGAAAAGCAGTTCATGGTCACCGCCGGTGAGGTTTCGCTCAGGCCGTAGCAGTCGAAAATCGGAATGCCGATATCACTGAAGAAATAGGCAATATCGATATTCATCAGCGCACTGGCCGTAAGCGCCCCCTGTACCCGGCCGCCGAACCGGTCCCGTATTTTTTTGAAAACGATTTTATCGGCCAGGTTGTATTTCAGATTAATCAGGAAATCCGATTTGCCATCGGCGGCGAGTTCGCGTTTTTTTCGGGCGCTTTCCACACCCATGACGAACAGCTTTTTAGCCAGGCCGCCGGTATCGTTCATTTTCGCCCACAGCCCGTCGTAAATTTTATTAAACACCCGGGGCACGGCGATGATGAAAGTCGGTTTGACCAGGTTCAGATCATCGCCGAGGGTCTGCACGCTTTCCATGAACCCGATCGAACCGCCGAACAGAAAAAAGTTGTAGAGCTCGGCGGTCTGGCCGTAGGAATGGGCCCAGGGCAGGATGGAAATGCTCCGGGAATCTTCCTTCAGTATATCGGAGAAGATGCGGTTTCCAGCGATGGCGTTGCTGGAGAAATTGCCGTGTGAGAGCAGTACGCCTTTGGGTTCGCCGGTCGTTCCGGATGTGTAGACGAGAGCGGCGATCTCTTTGGGGGAAGGCTTTACCGACGGGGTGGGGTTTGCTTTTCCGGCCCGCTCGAGCGCGGCCATGCTGTTCGCCCCATCTGATTCGATGACATGGATCTGCTCTAAAGTCGGGATGCTGTCGAGAAAACCTTTGATCTGATTATAAATCTCCGGTTTGGAGACGATCAGGAGCCGGATGCCGCTGTCCTTTATTATATATTCCCAGGTATCCGGCAACTCGGCCTCGTACATCGGAACAAACCGTGCGCCGGTCCCATATGCGGCAAAAGCGGTGATCGCCCACTCCGGCCGGTTGTTGCCGATAAAGCCGATCGTATCGCCGGAATTGATCCCCTGCGCGACAAAGCCGCCACGCAGATGGTCGA
>JAGXHH010000067.1 GCA_024636355.1 Desulfobacteraceae bacterium
CTCGTGGGCTCGGAGATGTGTATAAGAGACAGACCGTAAACTCGCCGATCAGGCCATGGCGTTTACCGAGATAGATCACCTGGCGCATCGCCGGATCGATCAGCTGAGCGGCGGCGAACGCCAGCGGGTGTTCATCGCAAGGGCCATTTGCCAGGAACCTGAAATTATCCTGTTAGACGAGCCGACCGCGGCATTGGATATCGCCCACCAGCTCCGGGTCATGGATTTGATGGAAAAAATGAAATCCGACAAGCAGATCACCGTGGTCATGGTTTCACACGACATCAATCTTGCCGCCATGTACGCCGATTCCCTGATGCTGATGAAAGCAGGCCGGCTGATCACATACGGCGCACCCGGTGATGTCTTATCCTACCAGACCCTGGAAACCGCCTACGGCTGCCCGCTGCTGGTCGATAAAAGCCCATTGGGGGAGATGCCCCGGGTCACCCCGGTACCCGGCCGGTATATCCGGCCGGATCTGGTTGCGGGAGGTAAGGGCGATTCGGAAAAAGACGGGGTGTTATGATGTACCATTCTTTTCTCTTATCCCCCACCTCTTGCTGCTCTTAATCTTAATCTTAATCTTACTCTTGCTCTTGCTCTTAATCTTAATCTTAATCTTAATCTTAATTATTCAGATTCAGCTAATATTTTCAGATTTTGCGAAAAGCCAATCCGTGCACGTGCACGAGCACGTGTACGTTCACGTGCACGAAAAAACAGGACAACATTTATTTATAGGATGTGCTGACGAAGGAAGCGCATCGGCCTATCTGCTCAAGCTCAATCATTGTAATCATCAGGAAATTCGTTTCCCGATCAAATTTTTTGGCTTCGTGGGAGCGGGCGTCGGGATGTGAATCCCGACCTACAAGACCGCACCGTCTCAGAGTGACGAACTAAACCCCGCTCCTTCCGGGTAGAAGCTTTTCCAGGTTTTCACGTGCAAAATCAATTGACGGATCGATCCGCAGGGCGGTCCGGTAATAATCGACGGCCATTTCGATATTACCGAGCTCCCGGTAATTTGTGGCAATATTGGCGTAGTCGATGGCCGATGACGGATTGAGGCGAAGCACCTCTTGGAAGGCATCGATTGCGTTTTCATGATTTTTCAGCTTGAAATGGCAAAAACCGATCAGGTTGTAGATATCGGTCCGGTCATTATCAAGCGTTTCGCCTTTTTCCAGCACCTCGAGCGCTTTGCCGTATTCGCCGAGTTCCTTGAAGCAGACACCCATGTAGGAATAAATGCTCGGCAGATCCTGGTAATCGGGTTCGAGATCCAGCGCTTGTTCAAAGTGCGCCAGCGCGGTTTCGAAATTATCCATAGCCAGGTGGCACTGGCCGAGATAAAACCGGGTGTAGTATTTGCCCGGCAGGCGCCTGTCAATGTCGGCAAGTTCTGCTATGGCCTGTTCGGGCGGATATTTCTGTGTGATCAGTTTTGCGGTAAACAACCCCACGCTCCCCGCAGCAGCCCGTTCCCTGAAATGGGCGCCGGGCATAAGGCTGTAGAGCGCCGGAATTTTGAGGAGGGGGTGTTCGGTATCGATGGCCAGAACCTCTAAGTTTTTTTCCGCCAGGGCGGTTATGGCCCGTTCGATTTCCACCCGGATGTTGTCATCGGAAATATCCGGCAGGTCGCCAATCGATATATACTTCCCCGGATGGGTGATGTATTCGGCTTCCGCTATTTTCCTGTATTTCGGCAGGCCGCTTGCTACAAAATTGGCGCCGGTATTAAAATCTCCGCCGAGCTGGGCCACTTCGGTCAGCGCCCGGTTGAAGGCTTTTTGAGGGCTTGGTGTTGTGCCGGCAGTCCAGACGAGCTCGCTTTTTTCGGGAAAGGTGGCCGGGTCATGGGCCAGGACTCCAACGGTGGGAATCCCGGTGTCTAACGTAAAATCCGAAATGTAGAGACTAATTCCGTTCCTGCGGTATTTGTTCAGCAGTTCGACGACGATCGGGTCATCGGCGGAATTCGGATCAATTCCGGAAACCCGTAAGCCGTCCCGGCTTACCAGTGCGCACACATGGCGTTCAACCAGTTCACAGATGCCCTGGCACAACGCTTCTTCAAGGCAATTACCGGATGACGTGCCGTTAAATTCGTTTATGGCAAAAAACCAGTCAAAGGGGACCAGCATGTCTTTTCCCTTTGTCAGGTTTCGTGCCGATGTCCAGCGCATCGGCAGTTCGGCAAATATTTCCGCGGCCGCTTCCAGGTCCCCGGAGGTGTCATGGACCGACCGGGCGATCAAATCAAAAGGCAGGGCGCGTTCCCGTAACTGGTTGTATGTGCCGAAGGTGAAATTTTCCGCCCTGGCGTCAAAACTGTAGAAACTGAACCGTTCGACCAGTTCCATGATCGCGCTTGCTTCGGCCTGTGCCGGTGTTGCCCCTTTTCCCATCTGTTTGGTCGTACCGGTCAACCGGTACGCATCGGCGCCGCAGACACTGAAAAATACCGGAATATCGAGACGGCCGTTATCGATCCGCACGGTTTCCGCCAGGATATCGAGTGCCAGTTCATCAAACCGCGCTTTTACATCCCGGACAGTGTCTTCGGGACGCCGGGTTTTATCCAGATCCTGGGTAAAACCTTTGAAGGTATCTTTAAGCAGCCATTTTGAATCCATAATTTCTCCTGAAAAGCAACCGCAGAACCAGATGTTTGCGGCATTAATGATATTTTGATAAGCTCCCTTCAGAGCGACTTTTTTGAAGCGGAGCATAAAAGAAGTCCCATGTTGCGTCAAGAGGGATATTCTTCCAATTTCTGGTTATCCGCTTCGCTGGCAATTCACTATTCACAATTTGCCTTTGATTTAATCTTCCGAATCATTGCGAATTGTATTGCGAATTGTATTGCGAATTAAAGAATCTGGATATCGGGAATGCTCCAGTGGTTTTTTTTATAGATCATATTAACCCCGAAGGGGTTGGACATATCAGCCCGGGGCAGCGCCCCGGGAAAAGATGAAAAGAATTAGAGGAGCCCTGAAAGGGCGATACATAGAGACAAGCGAATTTATAAATGTCACGCCCTTTCAGGGCTGCTTTTCCTTGGCTGATCTTTCCCGGGGCGTTGCCCCGGGCTGGTATGTGATGCCCTTTCAGGGCATAAAGTTCATAATTACTGGAGGGCACCGGGGTTGACCCGGCCAGGGCAGGCACGGGGGCCTGCCCCTACAGTATATCTGGGCATTGACCAAATTCGAAAATCAGGGAGTGATGCGCATGGGTGCAGACAGAATTTCCAAAAAATACGGAATGTCACCGGGATCGCTGGTGTATGTCGGCGATAAACCCACCGATACGGTTACCGTGTCGGTGATTGATTACAGTGAAGGCCATCTGGAGGAACGCGACGATATCCGTATAGAAGATTGTGAGCCATTCCTGGAATCGAATTCTATGACATGGATCAATATCAGCGGAGTGCACAACACGGAAGTCATCGAGCGCATCGGCAAACTGTCGGGGCTGCATTTCCTGCTGCTCGAAGATGTTCTGAATACCGAGCAACGGCCGAAAATGGATGATTATGATGATCACCTGTTCGTTGTCATGCGGATGATCAATATGGAAAGCGAAAAGCATCTTCTCGATCATGAGCAGATCAGCCTGGTGATCGGGAATCGCTTTGTCATTTCCTTCCAGGAACGTACCGGCGACGTCTTTGACCCGATACGTGACCGCCTCCGGAAGGCAAAGGGACGGATTCGCCGTTCCGGCGCAGATTACCTGGCATATTCGCTCATGGACATGATCGTGGACCATTATTTCATGGTCCTCGAAGATTTTGGAGACCGGATCGAAACTCTCCAGGATGAAGTCATTGACAACCCGGAACCGGAAATCCTCAAATCCATTCACCGGCTGAAACACCAGATGATTTTCATGCGCAAAGCCGTGTGGCCCGTACGTGAAGTCATTAACAACCTGCTGCGACTGGAATCGGACCTGATCGGAAAAGACGTTCAATTTTATCTGAAAGACATCTACGATCATACGCTTCAGGTGGTCGATACCGTTGAAACGTATCGGGATGTGCTTTCCGGAATACTCGATATTTTTCTCACCAATGTCAGCAACCGTATGAATGAAATCATGAAAGTGCTTACGGTGATTGCGACCATTTTCATTCCGCTGACATTTCTTGCCGGCGTCTACGGTATGAACTTTCATTACATGCCGGAACTCAACTGGCGCTACTCGTATCCGGTTTTCTGGATCTGCAATGTCACCATTGCGGGAATCATGCTTCTCTGGTTCAGAAAGAAAAAGTGGCTGTAGGCAGGGTTAAGCTGCTGTTGACCCGGTCCGTTCGGCTTCCGTTTCCATATCGCGGAGTTTGCGGCGAAGGACTTTTCCGACCGCGCTTTTGGGTGTAGGGGCAGGCCCCCGTGCCTGCCCTGGGTTGGATCAACCCCGGTGCCCCACATAGACGGTGGCAAAACCCAGGGGCAACCACGGGGGGTTGCCCCTGCGCCCTGACTGCGTTGCCGAATCAACCCAGATGTTCGGCAAAAAATGCCGCCTGTTCGGAAACGGCATTCTCGAAGGTTTCCCGGGTGTATATATCAAAATGCCCGATCGGGTATTTGATAAGCCTGCTGTTGGGCATTGCCCTGGCGGCTTGTTCCACAACAGTTGCGTCAATGAGCGAATCCTGTTCTGCCAGCATGACCAGTGCCGGGCATTTTACTTTACCGGCATAGGCAATCGGCCTGTACGTGCTGAGTGTCATGAGGATGCGGGCGGGACACTGATTCTGCCAGTCGGTCTCTTCCGGGACTATGGACATGAAGCCCGGGTAGGATTCCGGGGTGTTCATGACGGCAAAATCATCGTTTTTGCCAACCAGTTTGATTTGGTGCGGCGCCTGAAAAGTCAGCATCCGGGCGATATCCAGGACAGCATGCGGTGTGGCCTGCAGAAAATACCAGAGACCTCTCTTGCGAATGCTCGATATCGAATCCACAAACGGGACCTGGGCGACAATGGCGGAAATCGATGGATCTCTGGCAGCCGTAACAATGACATGGCCGCCGGAAAAGGAGCTGCCCCAAAGACCTATTTTTTTTGAATCGACCTTATCCAGGGAGCGGACGTGCTCGATGGCGGCTTTCCAGTCCTCCAGGTGACGCCCCGGATCGACCAAATTCCGCGGGTTGCCGTCGCTGTCGCCGAATCCCCGATAATCGAAAAGAAATACGGCTATCCCTTTGCGGACGAAACGTTGGGCGTAAGCAGGCAGCCGGAAGCTTCTTTCGCCCCCGAATCCGTGGGCCATAATCACTACCGGGGGAGAACTAATCGATGCGGGATAATAAAGATCCCCACGACAATGGGTTTTTTGACTGGTGAATTCAACAGGCTGGACCGAATAGGCAGATGCATCCATGAACACTCCTTTTTTCGGAAAGAGGAATAAGTTACACTGCCGTCAGGGGCAGGATTCAATTAAAAAACGCCTGTCTGTTGCGCACTCGTCTATCTTAAGGACAGATGAGGCGTTTCAGATAGATAGAAATATAATCGAATCCAAGCTGTTTTCAAGTTTGAGGGTTCAAAGTTCAAGGTTCAAGGTTCAAGGTTCAAAGTTCAAAGTTGAAGGGCTGGGTTCTCAGGTTTATTGGTAATGATTTGGTAACTATTCAGCTAATATTTTCAGATTCTGGTTATCTGATTCGCTCCAGTGATGGGCAATCCTAACCTTTTTGGCGCCAAGGAGATCGGATATCCTCTCGCAGAGGCGCTGGGAGCGCAGAGAAACTCTCCGCGTCCTCAGCGGCTCTGCGAGAAAAATCATTAACTGGAGTTTTCCGGATAACCCGATTTCAGATTTTGCGAAACGCCAATCCGTGCACGAGCACGTGTACGTGTACGTTCACGTGCACGGAAAAAAGGTGATATTGGCATCATTGATCATAGGGTGGGCTGACGAAGGAAGCGCATCGGCTGTTAGTTAACGGCGTGCACAATAGTTTCCGCAACCTTTTCTGCGGAAAGTCCGAACAAATCATGGATGGCGAGTTGTTCGATATAATCGTCTTTCCAGGTAAAGCTGCTTTCCTGAACCAGGTTTTTGATATGTTCGTACTTGCCGCCCAGTGCCTTGATTTTTGTTGCCCGGTCCACGTCGGTCTGGAATCCGATTTCCGCGAGCAGCAGGTATTCCACCGTATTGGGACGGGACGGATCGTCGGAGAGTATCGGAATGATAAGGATGCTGCGATCGTCTTTGCGGCCTTTGCCGATATAGACGTTGCCCTGGCGCACGATGATCCTTTTCGTACCTTTCAGGGATTTATCCAATTCGCTCCGGGACGCGATGTTCGCAGAAGTTCCCTGTTTGTCGAGAACGGCAATGGTGCTGTGATCCGTGGGTTCGCCCAGCAGGTTGATGCCGGTTACGCGATACAGGGTGGTCCCCTTGATATCCGAGATAATCTTCTGCAGGTTGCGCATCACCAGAATGTTCGTCAACGTCAGTTGTTCGATGCCGAAACCCTTTCCAACGAGAAAATCAAAAAGAACGCCCTCGGTTTTTTCTTCGATCCGGCTGGTCCCCACGGTAACGGTTTTGGCCTGATGCTTGATGGCATCAACCGGACGCGCCATTGAATTGATCGCGTCTCCCAGGGATTCGAACAACAGGGCAAACATGTTTTTAGCGGTTCCCTTTACCCCGAAATCAAATTCAAAATCGTTGACCGGCAGCCTTCCGGCCAGATATTTGAGCAGGAGAGTCAGGTTGGTGGCGTTTTGAATGCCGATAGTGGAAGGCAGACGGAGTTCGGACTGCCGCTTGCGTAATTCATGATAAAACCGCAGGATTTTTTCACGGAGGGTTTCCTCCAGGGCGATTTCAAAAATGTCATGACCTTTATCGGAATACGTCCGGATCAACTGGTGCAAATCTTCTCGGAAATCGTGGAGAAAACGCGATCCGTCATTAATGGTCAATGCAGCATAATAGCCCCAGATATGACCGACCAGGGTGTTTAAGATGGGGGCAAAGTGTTCGCTGACCGCCGGAACATGAAACACATCTTCCGCATACGGATCAAACCGGTCCTCGTGGACATCGGCAATGACGACGGGCAGCGCTTTATGAGATTTAAAGATCGCGGTATCCTTGACAATATCGCCGATGACGCTTCTTCTTGTACCGGCTGCACAGATGATGATCAGCGGTTCGGAAGAAAGGTCGATATGCTTTTTATCCTCGACATAGTCCGATGAAATCGTTTTGTAGCAGAGTTCGCTGAGTTTGATCCGGATTTCGTCAGCCGAGGCCTTGTTCGGACCGCTTCCCACTGCTGCCCAGTAGGTGCGCTGCAGGGCCAAACGCTGTGCTGAGATTTTGATCTGTTCTTTTAAGCAGAGGACGGTTTCCATATAATCCGGCAGCCGGATTATTTCTTTGACTTCATTGGAAACAAATGCCCGGTTCCGGGTTTCTGTGATTTGTGAAATAAACAGCCCGAGAATACTCCCTGCAATAATCTGGGAATAAAACGCCTTGGTCGAGGCGACCGACATTTCAATGTCCCTGCCGCTGCTGGTATACAGGACTCCGTCACTTTTGAAGGTAAGGTCCGAATCCCGCCGGTTGACGATACAGACGACCCATGCGCCTTTTTTTCGAACCATGTCGACGGTCCGATTGGTGTCGGTTGTGGTACCCGATTGGCTGATCGGCACCAGCAGGGTGTCGGTCATATCGATATTGTCGCCGCCGTGGAGCATGAAGCCGCTGAGTTCGGACGATTTGAGCGCTTCGATCCGGATGGGCGTTCCGTGCAGGTAGTGCCGCAGGAGATTGGCGCAGGCGAGGGCGGCAACGCCCGCGGTTCCCTGGCCGATAAGCAGGATCTGCCGGATTTGGTTTTCGATCAGGGCGGACCTGAGACCGTCGGGCACACAGGATTTATCCAGGGAGACCTCGTATCGGCTGTCATCGTCGTCCTGGACAATTTTCCATCGGTTTACAAGGGTCTTGCGGACCGAACCGGGGGCCTCTGAAATTTCTTTCAAGAAATAATGGTCGAAGTCCTGACGGTCGATATCCCGGGATATCAGCTGTGTCTGACGGATGTCTTCTGGGGTGAAGGCAATGGGGCTGCCGTCATAAAATCTGGCGGCAACGCCGTCGAGTTCTCCGTGACGTGACTGATCGATTACGAAGATCTGTCCGTTGGTTGTGCGACCATCGGCTGTACGATGGGCTGTTTCTCCATCCATTTTGAGAAAACGGGAAGTCTCCTCGACAAAACCGTAGACTTCCGAGGTCGGCATGTAATGATCGGGGGCCAGACCTACGAAAATGGCCTGGCCGCTCCCTTTTATCGCCAGGAAGAATTTTCCCGGCGCCAGATCGGTGTGCATGGCAATGGCGTGCGATCCTTCAAAATCATTGACAGCAAGTCGAAACGCCTCTTCAATGTCGCGTCCCTGTCGGACATAATGGGCAATCTGCACCGGTATGATCTTGGTATCGCAGGTGATATCTTCCGGAAATTCGATCCCGGCTTTTACATGTCCGGCCATGAGGTTCTGGTAGTTGTCGATATCGCCGTTCAAGCAGACATGGATAATTCCGAGATCATCCGTTGCAGTGGTGCAGGTCCTGTTATCGACCGGGTGGCAATTGGCTTCACTGATCGCTCCCACCGATGCCCACCGGGTATGGGCCAGTACCGTGAAAAAACTGGAAGGACAGGCCAGAAGGGCAGCAAACAACGGGTCTGCCTGGATCTGCTCCCGTAAAAACCGGATGTTGTCTCCCAGTCGTCCAATTTCCGCAGCCACCTTGTAGGTCAGGGCCACGGCAATGTTCCGGGCGGACCGC